>SVFS01000026.1 GCA_015056725.1 Lachnospiraceae bacterium
ATGCAGGAAGTCTTGGCTCTTATAAGATTTGGCTTGCACAGTATGCAGCACAGCCGACTTACAGCGGACGATATAATCTCTGGCAGTACAGCGACAAAGGTTCCATACCGGGTATTAGCGGAAATGTAGATTTGAACCTAAGCTATCTTGGTTACTAGGAATTGTCCGTACGTCAAGATACAGCACGATTAATGATACGAAAAGGAAGAAGGTAAAATTTATGCAGAATACGCTTGATGGAAAACCATGGAAGCGTATGCTGCATCCTATCTATAACAAAAGAAATAAACTAATAGGAGTATATTATGCGAACATATTTAGTAACAGGCGGTGCCGGATTTATCGGTTCTAATTACATTCATTACATGTTTAAAAAATATGATAACGAAATTCGTATTATCAATGTGGATGCATTGACTTATGCCGGTAATTTAGAAAACCTGGCAGATTTAGAAAACAGGGATAACTATACATTCGTGAAAGCAAATATTTGTGACAAAGATGCTATCGCAAAGATTTTTGCAGAAAATGATATCGACCGAGTTGTTCATTTTGCGGCAGAAAGTCATGTGGACAGAAGCATCAAAGAGCCGGAAGTGTTTGTGAAGACAAACGTACTTGGTACAGCGGTTATGTTAAATTGTGCAAAGGCAGCTTGGGAATTACCTGATGGAAGCTTTAAGGAAGGTAAAAAATTCCTTCACGTATCAACGGATGAAGTATATGGTTCTCTTCCGGATGATGACAATGCTTTCTTCTATGAGACAAGCCCTTATGATCCACACAGCCCATATTCTGCAAGTAAAGCAAGCTCTGATATGCTGGTTAAGGCTTATATGGATACTTATAAATTCCCGGCGAACATTACAAACTGTTCCAATAACTATGGACCATATCAGTTCCCGGAAAAACTGATTCCACTTATCATTAACAATGCGCTTCAGGGCAAAAAGCTTCCGGTTTACGGAGATGGTAAGAACGTTCGTGACTGGCTCTATGTAGAGGACCATGCGAAGGCAATCGATATGGTACAGGAGCAGGGAAGACTGTTTGAAACATATAATATCGGCGGACATAACGAAAAGCAGAATATTGAAATTATTAACATTATTCTGGATACGCTTCAGGAAATGCTTGCTGAAGATGACCCAAGACGTGCACTTGTCAGCAAAGATTTGATTACTTATGTGGAAGACAGAAAAGGACATGACAGACGTTATGCAATTGCTCCGGATAAGATTAAAGCCGAAATCGGTTGGGAACCGGAAACAATGTTTAAAGAAGGTATCAAGCTTACAATCAAATGGTTCTTTGAAAATGAAGAATGGATGAAGAACGTAACAAGCGGCGATTACCAGAAATATTACGAAGACATGTATAAAGACAAATAAGTAACCCAAATGGGGACGGATTTTCCGTTCCCATTTGGTGCTTCATCATTTAGAGAAAACAGGAGACTGATTATGAAAGGTATTATTTTAGCAGGCGGTTCAGGAACAAGATTATATCCACTAACAAAGGCAATTTCAAAACAGATTATGCCGGTATATGACAAACCGATGATTTATTATCCATTGTCTACATTGATGTTGGCAGGCATTCAGGAAATCTTAATTATTTCCACACCAAGAGACTTGCCTGTTTTTAAAGATTTATTTGGAACAGGGGAGCAGCTTGGACTTCGTTTTGAATATGCAGTGCAGGAATACCCAAGAGGGCTTGCAGATGCATTTATTATCGGTGCAGACTTTATTGGTGATGATAGTGTGGCACTTGTACTTGGGGATAATATTTTCTATGGACAGAGCTTTTCCAAGATGCTTCGTGAAGTGGCATCCAGAGAAAAAGGAGCAACTATTTTCGGATATTATGTAAGAGATCCAAGAGAATACGGTGTAGTAGAATTTGATGAAAATGGAAAAGCATTATCTATCGAAGAAAAGCCTGAAAACCCAAAGAGCAATTATGCGGTACCGGGCTTGTATTTCTATGATAATGATGTAGTGGAAATTGCAAAAAATGTAAAACCATCTGCACGTGGAGAAATTGAAATTACAAGTATTAATAATGAATATCTCCGTCGCGGAACATTACAGGTAGAAACAATGGGACGAGGTTTTGCATGGCTTGATACAGGAAACCATGATTCTTTATTGGATGCAGCAGATTTCGTGGCAGCATTCCAGAAACGTCAGGGACTTTATATTTCCTGTATTGAAGAGATTGCATATAAGAGGGGCTTTATTACCAAAGAGCAGCTTCTGGCACTTGCTGAACCATTGATGAAAACAGATTATGGCAAGTATCTGGTAGAGGTTGCTAACGGATTATAAGAAGAAAACAGAGGTTTTAGATGAACTCTAAGTTTAAGAAGAAAGCAGTTTTTCTTGTGACATTTATGATGTTGCTGGTGCTTGCGACAACGGTTCTTCTGAATTGGTCTGTTGTGGAAGAAAAGTTTCTTGGAAAGAAAAGTGTGCCGGCGGCTACGCAGAATTTTGAAAATGAAACTTCAGAAGAAGCTACAGAGGAAGAACCGCTGGTGAAGTATGAAGACTCTTTTCATGCAGATGGATTTGCAGGAGCAGATCCGAGTATGCAGGCAGGTGAAAATCTGAAAGCATTCCTGGACGATAACACTTTTTTCGACAGAGAGTTGTCAGATTACGAGAAATTAATTCTTCAGGAAACAGATTTTGGTTTGTACTTAATGGTTACCTCCGTAGAACATGACATGCGAATTCAGGTCGTGGACAATGAAGGTACAATTATCACGGGGATTCCATTTCAACTGCATGTGAAAGATGTTGGAAGTTATAAAGATCATGACAGAGATGGCGTGATTTATATAGGAGATTTGAAGGCCGGTAATTATGAGGTTTCTATGGATGAAGTAGAGGGCTTTGAAATTCCGGTTCCGGCAATGGTACATGTAAAAGAAAAAGTAGAATATACAGCAATTTCAGATATTACACTTTTGATGAAAACAGAAGAGGACATTGTTGTAACAAAAGAAGATACCGAAGTACGTGAAGCACTTAATGACGTGGATGGTACAGAAATTACAGATTTACAGGAAGTTGGCGATGCTTCCCAGCTTGGGATTGACGTTTCTAAGTATAATGGAGCGATTGACTGGGATAAGGTCAGAAATGCAGGGATTCAGTTTGCAATTATTCGCGCAGGATATCGTGGCTCCAGTACAGGTGCGCTTGTAGAAGATCCTTATTTCAGACAAAATATGCAAGGAGCAATAGCAGCAGGTTTGAAAGTAGGTGTATATTTCTTTACACAGGCAGTCAATGAAGTGGAAGCGGTGGAAGAAGCAAGTATGGTTATGAATCTTTGCCAGGATTACAAGCTGACCTATCCGATTTTTATTGATACGGAAGGTGCCGGTGGAGACGGACGGGCAGATAATCTGAGCGTACAGGACAGAACAGATGTATGTAAAGCCTTCTGTGAAACTATTGAAAGTGCGAACTATACCGCAGGTGTATACGCCAGCAGAAACTGGTTTAACAATAGATTATATATGGCTGATTTGGATAAGTATGTTACATGGCTTGCGGAATATCGTGAGAAACCGGAGTATGGTGGAAAATATCAATTCTGGCAGTACACCTCATCCGGTTATGTAGATGGTATGGAAGGAAGAGTAGACCTCAATATTTCCTATCTGATGTATTAAACAAAAGAAAAATAGAAATAGAAAATAGCGAACATGGGAGAATGACATGGGAAAAATAACAGTGGAAACATGTGAAATCGAAGGCTTGAAGATTATAACACCGTCTGTTTTCGGAGATGCCAGAGGGTATTTCATGGAAACCTACAATTATAATGATTTTAAGGAAGCGGGCATTGATGTGGAATTTGTACAGGATAATCAGTCTGCGTCCAAGAAGGGTGTGCTTCGAGGCTTACATTTCCAGTGTGAGTATCCGCAGGATAAGCTTGTAAGAGTAATTAAGGGTGAAGTTTTTGATGTGGCGGTAGACTTACGTGAAGGCTCTGAAACTTTTGGAAAGTGGCAGGGTGTACTTTTGTCCGAAGAAAACAAAAAACAGTTTTTTATTCCCAAAGGCTTTGCACATGGTTTTCTTGTGTTATCTGATTATGCAGAGTTTTGTTATAAATGCAGTGATTTCTATCATCCCGGTGATGAGGGAGGACTGGATTATAAAGATCCGGAAATCGGTGTTGAATGGCCTATTCCGGAAGGAATGGAACTCATTTTATCCGAAAAGGATACAAAATGGGGCGGCATTGCAGAGTATGTAGCGAGAAAGGGCATGTAAAGCATGTTTAAAAAAGGAAAAATTACGAAGAAGACGGGAATTACGCTGTATCTCATAGCAGCGTTGATATTTCTGTTGATTCTTATTTTACACCATAATCCGTGGGCAGACCCGCAGGAAGAGCTGATTAAAAAAATAATCGGTTCCGTTCTTGTAGTGGCAGCATCTGTGGTATTTATAAAATTTTATGATAAATTGACAGTTCTCCCGGTGGAATTATATGACAATAGAAGATTGATTTGGAAGCTTGCAAAAAATGATTTTAAGAAGCGTTATGCCGGTTCTTATCTTGGGTTTATCTGGGCAATGGTACAGCCGGTAGTAACAGTTGTAATGTACTGGTTTGTATTTGACAATTTCTTTGGACAGAAAGCACAGATGTTATCAACGGGAATTTCCATGCCGTATGTACTTTACCTGACGGCAGGTCTTGTACCGTGGTTTTATTTTACAGAGGCACTTACCAACGGAACGACAGCGTTGTTGGAATACAATTATCTGGTAAAGAAAGTGGTATTCAAAATCAGTATCCTTCCGATTATTAAGATTATTGCTGCGACATTTATTCATTTGTTTTTCGCACTTGTTTTGCTTGTAGTGGCGATTTTGTACGGATGCTATCCTACAATTTATACGATACAGATATTGTACTATAGCTTTTGTCTGTTTGTACTTGTACTTGGCTTGTCCTATACGACTTGTGCGGTTGTAGTATTTTTCAGGGATTTAACACAGATTATCAATATTGTATTGCAGGTTGGAATGTGGGCAACACCTATCCTTTGGAATATTACAATGATTAGTGATAATCCGATGCTTACAACAATTATCAAATTAAATCCGCTTGTATATGTAGTAAACGGATATCGTTCAGCACTTTGTGAAAAAGAATGGTTTTTTGCAGATTTCTATTCTACGATGTATTTCTGGATTTTTACAGTGGTAATTTTTGGTATCGGAGCATTAATATTTAAACGTCTTAAGACACATTTTGCAGATGTGCTATAAATGGAGTTTATATGGAAAAGAATAATGTGGCTATCTCCGTAAAAGGAGTAGAGAAAATATATAAATTGTATGATAAGCCTTCTGACAGAGTGAAGGAGGCGTTTGGATTTAGAAAAAAACAACGCCATCAGAAGCACTATGCCTTAAAAGGTGTAGATATGGAAATCCATCAGGGAGAGTGCGTGGGTATTATCGGCACAAATGGCTCCGGTAAATCTACTATTTTGAAGATTATCACTGGTGTCTTGAATCCTTCAGCCGGAGAAGTAAGCGTTAATGGACGTATTTCGGCATTGTTGGAGCTTGGTGCGGGCTTTAATATGGAATATAACGGTATCGAAAATATTTATTTAAACGGTACTATGATGGGCTTTTCCGAGAAGGAAATTGATGAAAAAGTGCAGGATATACTGGATTTTGCGGATATCGGAGAATATGTGTATCAACCATGTAAGACATATTCGAGTGGTATGTTTGTGCGTCTTGCATTTGCGGTAGCCATTAATATCGAGCCGGAAATTTTGATTGTGGATGAAGCCTTGTCAGTAGGAGACGTATTTTTCCAGGCAAAATGTTATCACAAATTTGAAGAGTTTAAACAGATGGGCAAAACCATTGTATTTGTAAGTCATGATCTTAGCAGTATCAGTAAGTATTGTGACAGAGTTATTCTTTTAAATAAAGGCAAAAAGCTCGGAGAAGGCTCTGCGAAAGAGATGATTGACACATACAAACGCGTATTGGTAGGACAATATGAAATTCCGGATGAAGATGATGAAAATCTCTTAGATGATGCAGATATCCGTGAAAAAGCGTCTGCTAAAAAATCCGGTGAGGCTTTAAAAGCTGCGGGAGCAAGAAATGAAGCATTAAATCCTGATTTACTGGAGTATGGAAGCAAAAAAGCAGAAGTGTTAGAGTATTATTTGACAGATTCACATGGAACGAAGACAACAGCGATTATAAAAGGTCAGGAATATACGATTCATATGAAGGTGGAATTTAAAGAAAATTGTCCTGCACCGATTTTTGCATATACCATTAAGAATATTAAAGGAACAGAAATTACAGGAACCAATACAATGGTTGAAAAAGCATTTCTGGATGCGGTAAAGGCCGGCGAAACAAAAGAGATTTCTTTCAAACAGCGAATGAATCTCCAGGGTGGAGAGTATTTACTTTCGCTTGGAGTAACCGGATATGAGGGTGATGATTTTACGGTATATCACAGATTGTATGATGCACTGAATATGACAGTGATATCTGATAAAGATACTGTAGGATTTTATGATCCGGAATCTAAGATAACGGTAAAAAATGTAAAAACAGATAAAAATGAAAAGGTTGTGAAATTTTCAGTTTCATAAATGGAACCAAGTTTGATTTTCTGTATACGAGGAATGGTATAACATGGATAGAAAAAAGACAGAAAATGAAAAACTGAATAGAGAAACAACTGTTACTGAAAAAAAGCTGGAACAAATAGGAAGAATAAATCTTGATTTGACCTATTATCCGGGTGAGGATTTCTATTGTGACGGAGCAATTGAAGATGAACTTTTAAGAATTGCAAGAGATTATTCGGTGGTTGAGTATCCGAAGCTTATCGAAGAGAGCAAAAGCTGGGAAATCCTATATCATTTATCAAAGCAACGTGAAAATATTGTAGAGTGGCTTCCGATTACAAAGGAAATGAAAGTGTTGGAGGTCGGCTCCGGTTGTGGAGCCATCACAGGAGCACTTGCTGATAAAGCAGGAAGCGTTACCTGTATTGATTTGTCTAAAAAGCGTAGCATGATTAATGCATATCGCCATATGGAAAGTGATAATGTAACCATTCATGTGGGGAATTTTAAAGATATAGAACCGAGTCTGGACAGGGACTATGATTATATTTGCCTGATTGGTGTGTTTGAATACGGACAGGCTTACATTGGTGGCGAGAAACCGTTTGAAACGTTTTTAAATATTTTGAAAAAACATTTGAAAAAAGATGGTCATATTGCAATTGCCATTGAAAACAAGTTCGGATTGAAATATTGGGCTGGATGTAAGGAAGACCATCTTGGCACATATTTTTTAGGTTTGGAAGGTTATCCGGACGGTGGCGTTGTGCGTACCTTTACAAGACCGGGACTGGAAGAGATTTTTGCAAAATGTGGTGTGAAGGAATACTCGTTCTATTATCCATATCCGGATTATAAGTTTATGACTACGGTATATAGTGATGACTATTTGCCAAAGCAGGGAGAGCTTTCCAATAACAGAAGAAATTTTGACCGTGACAGAATGCAGTTATTTGATGAAAAGAAAGTATACGACAGCATTTTGAAGGATGGTCTATTTCCGTTATACAGCAACTCCTATATGGTCATCATAGGAAACGAATTAGACGTAAAATATGCAAAATACTCTAATGACAGACAGCCTGAATATCAGATTTGTACAGAGATTTTGAAGAAACAGGAAAGTCTGTTCCCGTTTGTAGTACGAAAACGTCCATTGACGGATGATGCCGAAGAACACATTAGAAATATAGAAATTGCTTACAAAAAGTTAAAAGAGCGTTATAGCGGAAGTGAATTGAAAATCAATCGCTGTAAGCTGGTGGAAGAACCGGAAAAGAATGAAGATGCAGTATCTGAAGCTGCTTTGCAGGAAAGAGATACAGAAAAGGCGTATGTGGAACTTGAGTACATTGAAGGATGTACATTGGCTGAATTGATGGATGCCCATTTGGAACGGGATGATACGGATGGATTTATGAAGCTTTTTGATAAGTACTGTGAATTACTTGCTTATCACAGCAATATACCGGTAACGGATTATGACTTGATATTCGCTAATATTTTACTTTCCGTAAAGGATATGACAAAACCATTTGATGCGTGCGATAATGCAAATTGGACGTTGATTGACTATGAATGGACCTTTGGCAAGCAGGTTGATATGAAGGAGCTTGCGTTCAGGGCAGTTTGTTGTTATATCCTGGAAGATAAGAAACGAGAAAAGTTAAGTCTTGATTTGATAACGGAAAAGCTTGGGATTTCAGATAAGGATGCCGAAGAATACCGACAGGAAGAGAAGAAGTTCCAGCGTTTTGTAACCGGAAACAGACGCTCAATGGTTGAAATACGGGATTTAATCGGACAGAAAATATACGAACCGGAAACTTGGATTGAAAGGATGACGACGCTAGAGCAGAAGAGCCGTATTCAGATATATACAGACAAGGGACTTGGTTTTCGCGAAGAAGAATCCTATTTTGTAGAAGATTATAGTGATAATAAAGAGCTTGTACAGCTTCAGCTTTCTGTGGAGCCGGGAGTAAGAAATCTGCGTATTGATCCGGCGTTTGCAGAGTGTATTTTAACGCTTCATAAAGCAGAGTTTAATCAGGTTCCTGTTGAGATTATGACAAACGGAACAAAGCTGGATGACTCGAATAGTTATGTTTTCAATTCTGAGGATCCAAATATCGTGATAAGTTTGGAAGGCCTTCCGTTTGAGGAAGTAAGTTTTCTGGATATAGACTACGAAATTGCGTTTATAACAAAAAGCATGGCAGGAAGTATTGAAGAAGCAGCAAAGAAACGTTTTAGATGGAAAGCTTAACAACAACAATGTATGGAAGCATGTCTGAAATAGATTAGAGGAGAGTTACTTGTGATAGCTCAATTGAAAAGAACGATACAAAAACCTATGATACAAAAGCAACATCGTTTACACGAGGCACGGATTGCGAGTCAAACCGTGCCTTATGATGTATGGCTTGAGAAGGTTATGGCAGAACAAAAAAATGAACTGGAACAGTTTTCGTGTGAAGATATCAGGGTACAGGTCATTGAATATGCAGAAATCGTTTTAGATACAGATGTTCAAAAGCTTTTAGAGTATGAGGCAGAAGTGTTTGTTTTTGTGAAGGACAAACAGCATCTTGTAGAAGAGGCAGAAAAACATGTCCGGAAATATGTTCTGGAAAGTGGTGCGGATGTTTTTTATGCAGATGAAATAGAATACTTTAAACCGGATTATTCGCCTGAGCTTTTGGAAAGCTTTTTCTATTTTGGAAATGTAGTTGGTATTACAAGACAGTTGTTATCAAAGGTTAAAACACGACTTGATAATTTAGAGCAGCTTGTGATGGAATGTCTAAGCATTGCCGGAAATGCGGGACATTTGACAAAAATTTTATATACCGGTGCCTATGAACAGCCGGCAGACTATGTGGATAAAGTGAATAAATTATTAATCGCCCGTGGAAAAGGCAATCCGGTTGCGAACAAGGAAGCAATTGAAGAAAAACTTCCGCTTGTTTCTGTTGTGATTCCGTCAAAAGATAATCCGGCGGTATTATCAACGTGTATTCATTCCCTGTTGGAGAATACGGCAGGTTTAGATAGTTTATTTGAAATAGAAATAGTTGTTGTAGATAATGGAAGCAGCAGTACAAATAGAGAACGAATTGAAAAGATGCGTATGCAATTAGAGGAAAGGTATCGTTTTTCTTATCATTATGAGGAGATGCCCTTCAATTTTTCACATATGTGCAATGTAGGAGCCAAATTATCAAAAGGAGATTATGTGCTGTTTCTGAATGATGATATTGAGGTACGCGAAGAAAACTGGCTTTTGAAGATGCTGTACCAGGCGATGAAGGAAAAGGTAGGTGCTGTGGGAGCCAAACTGTTATATCCTGACGGAGAACGCATTCAGCATGTGGGAATTACTAATATCCATTTAGGACCGGCCCATAAATTACAGTATTCCGGCGATAAAGAAGCTTACTACTTAGGTTTCAATCGCTGCCCGGTAAATGTGCTTGCAGTAACAGGCGCATGTATGCTGATGAAAAAGGAAGCTTATGATAGCACAGGCGGTTTTGATGAAACATTGCAGGTTAGCTTTAATGATGTGGAAATGTGTTTCCATTTACACACCTTGGGCTATCGCAATGTCTGTTGTAATAATACGTATTTGTATCATCATGAATCTCTAAGTCGTGGAGCAGATGCCGGTCTTGAAAAAGTCAGAAGGTTACATGAAGAACGTGACTATTTATACGGAAAATATCCGCAGCTTTGGAATTACGATCCGTATTATTCTTCTTATTTTGTCAGAGATGTATTGGATGACGGATTTGAAAGTGCATGCAGATTTGAAGAAAGCAGAGTGTCGGAGAGAGTACTTCCGGTAGAAATTACAGGAAAATTAAATCCTGAGTGGCAGAATGCATGTTTATACATGGGAATCGAATTTGCAGGAAGTGAATCCACATGGCTAAATGGTCCGGGTTCAGAAAAGGATAGAGAAAACAGTAACGACACAGATGCAGAAACAATTCAGAGATATTATGTACAAGGATGGAGTTATGCCGTTACGATAGATAACAGTCGTTATCAAAAGAAGCTGCTGTTAAAGCATATGTCAGCTGATTCCGTATGGGAGCTTCCGTTTACGCCGGTTCTGAGAATTGATATGGCATCCAAACTCCCTTATATAGAAAGACCTGAGCTTACAGGGGCAAGCGTATGGTTTGACAAGGGAAAAATGCCAAGCGGAGAGTATTTGATTGGGTATCTCTGGGAAGATACCTGCTCAAGACAAAAGCTGTATGGGTTTACAGCAGAGACGATAGCATTATCATAAATATTGCTTTAAACAAGATTTAATCAGATGGAGACAATGTAGGAATAAGAATGTCATACGATTGGAGTTTTTATTACAAAACTGCATATGAACGCGAAAAACGTAAGAATACTGTGTTGGCTGGAAAAGTGGCAGATGCAGAAGCTAAAAAAGATTTTTTGCAAGAAAAATTGCAGAATATCGAAGGGAATATATGCTTCAAAATGCTAAAACCATTCAAACTGGCTAAAAAA
Source organism: Lachnospiraceae bacterium (assembly GCA_015056725.1). Lineage (GTDB taxonomy): Bacteria > Bacillota > Clostridia > Lachnospirales > Lachnospiraceae > 1XD8-76. The sequence continues at coordinate 11,192 of SVFS01000026.1, forward strand.
GTAGCCCAAAAACTTTCTTCACCGGGAAATGGGATGAGTCTTGAGGTTTCCGGGCATGAGGCGGAGAAACGCAGATGCAAGGCAGAATATGCGGAAAGACTCGCAAAACAGGCGGATTCTTATGCACAGTGGATTGAAGAGAACGAGCAGGAAGCGTTTGAAAGTGTATCTCGTGCATATCCTGACAAAACTGCTTCTGTTACGGTAATACCGTATTGTAAAACGGCAGGAATCAAGAAAATCACAGAACTTGAAATGATTTCTCCGGAAACGGAAGAAGTAGCCGGAGCCGGCAGAGTACTTTTGTTTGCAGACAATCCGGAATGTTTGGATAAACGTGCCCTGGAAGTTGTGGAACGTTATTTTTCTTCGGAACAGCCGCCGGTGTTATTGTATGGAAATGAAGACCAGTGCATAAAAGATGCAGACCATGAAAAACGTGTGAATCCATGGCTGAAACCGGTTTGGTCGGAAAACACATTGTTTGGACATTTTTATTTTGGAAGTTACTTTGCGGTACGAGCTGATGTGGTAAAAAATATTATTTGGCTCGGAGATAAAGACTATAGGAAAAATATATATGATTTTTGCCTGAAAGTATGTCGTGTGTATGAAGAAAAGCAGAGAATATCTGAAGCTGCTTCGATTTCTGAAAATAAGGATATATTAAATTGTGATTTAATATTATATCATTCCGCACTTGGAGATTTGTATGAAAAGATACAAAAGAACAATGAAAGAGATCGAGAATATTTTCTTCATAGTGGTGAAACGATAGAAGAGCTTCACTTGGAATATTGGGGATACGAGAAGACGTATACGGATTTGAAACAGAATTATTTGAAAGCCCTCGGGATAGAGAGCAGAGTTTATCAGACTGCACATCCACAGGTTTATACTGTTGTGCCAACTGATAAAATGCAAAAGACAGTATCCGTTATTATTCCGTCAAAAGATCATCCGGACGTGCTTGGTACATGTTTGAAATCTTTTATGGAGCGAACAAGTTATAAACAGGTTGAGTTTATTATTGTTGATAATGGCAGTAGTGAAGATAACAAAGCTTGTATAGAGGAGATGCTTTCAGGGCTTGAGGCAGAGGCTGTAACAAAGAATACAGATTGGAAGTATAGGTATTTGTATGTTCCGATGGAATTTAATTTCTCGGCAATGTGTAACCTGGGGGCAAAAGAAGCAAAAGGAGACTATATTTTGCTTCTGAATGATGATATAGAAATCGTTGAAGAAAACTGGCTGGATATTATGGTCGGACAGGCAATGCTGCCGCATACCGGTGCAGTGGGATCTAAGCTGTGGTATCCACAGGAAGAGCGTATTCAACATGCGGGAATTACGAATATGGAAATCGGACCAAGTCATAAATTGGTTACATTTCCGGATGACAGAACATATTATTTCGGACAGAATACATTGCCAAAGGATATGCTTGCAGTAACGGCGGCAGCTCTTTTGGTAAAGAAAGAGATATATAATCAGGTGGGTGGACTTGATGAAACTATGAAGGTTGCCTACAATGATGTAGACTTTTGCTTTAAAGTATATGAATGTGGTTATCAAAACGTAATCAGAAATGATGCAGTGCTGATTCATCACGAATCCTTAAGCAGAGGACTGGATGAGGATACACCGGAGAAGTGGCAGCGTTTGTTACGAGAAAAGACAAACTTGTATAATAAGCATTCGGCACTGAAAGGATATGACCCGTTTTATTCCAAGTTTTTGGTAGGAAATGCACCGGATTATCGGATTGCTTATCTTTACCCGTTTGAGCGTCCGCTTGACTGCGTGAAGCCGGAGGAAAAAGAGAAGAAAGAAACATTAAATAAGTATTTGGAAAAACGGATTATGCTGACTGTGGAAAGGGCTGTACCGCGTAATAAAATCCATTTGGAAGAGCCGGATATTTATTATATCGAGGGATGGTGCTATATACTGAATGCTGAGAACAGCCAGTTTACGAGACAGCTTGTGTTAGAGAGTGCAGGAGAAAACTATTATGTTCTGCCGTGTAAGGAACGCAACCGACCGGATGTAAAAGCAATTCTTCCACTGCAAAAGGATGTTGAACTTTCCGGATTTACATGCAGAATATTAAAGGAAGATTTAACAAATGGAGAATATGCGGTAGGCATTCTTTATCATAATGAAATCAGCGGAAAGTACTATTATCAGAGAAGCACGGCGATATTGACTGTGAAATAGAGGAGACGGATATGAATCAGATGCAGAATAAGGAACAGTTGCCATTAAGTCAAGAAGAACAACTGTTATTCTATAAGCAGGCATATGAAAATGAAAGAAAGAAATCTGCAAAGCTTGCACAGCGCTTGTCAGATGCCAATATGCAGGTAGAAGATTTAAATGGAAAGCTGGAACGAATTAAAAACAGTGGTGCATGGAAGCTCTCCAAACCACTTCGTAGTGCTTATCATTTTGCGAAACGTACAAGTCAGAGAGTAGGAAATTATGGCTCGCCAAAAGGAATTGCACGTAAAGTCCGTAGTAAAATGATTGAAAAGCAGGCAAGAGCATATCATGGAACAGCGAGCTTCCCAACAGCGGAAATGAGAAAACAGCAGGAAGAAACGGTATTTTCAAAAGATATTAAGATTAGTATTTTAGTGCCGCTTTATAACACACCAAAGAAATTCCTGACAGAAATGATTGATTCTGTTGTGGCACAGACGTATAAAAACTGGGAACTCTGTCTGGCGGACGGTTCAGATAAGGAGCATGCATATGTGGGCGAGATGTGTGCGCAGTATGTACAAAAGGATTCCCGTATCAAGTATGAAAAGCTTGCAAAAAATGAAGGGATTTCCGGTAATACAAATGCCTGTCTGAAGATGGCAACCGGAGAATATATTGGACTCTTTGACCATGATGACGTACTTCATCCAAGCGCATTATATGAATACATGATTCGTATTTGTGAAGAGGATGCAGATTATATTTATTGTGATGAAACAACATTTAAAGGAAACGGCACAATTGATGATATGCTGACACTTCATTTCAAGCCTGATTTTTCCATTGATAATCTGCGTGCAAACAATTATATTTGCCATTTTAGTGTATTTGACAGAAAGCTGTTAGAAGGCATGGAATTATTCCGTTCACAGTTTGACGGAAGTCAGGACCATGACATGATTTTAAGACTTACGGCTAAAGCAAAACATGTGGCACATGTACCGAAGCTTTTATATTATTGGCGTTCCCATAAAGGAAGTGTTGCTTCCGATATCAACGCAAAAAGCTATGCCATTGAAGCAGCAAGAGGTGCTGTGGCAGATCATTTAAATACATGTGGATTTGAAAACTTTGAAATCGTCAGCACGAAAGCGTTTGAGACGATTTTCCGCGTAAAATACGAAGTGAAGGATAATCCGAAAATTTCGATTCTGATTCCGAATAAGGATCATGTGGAAGACTTGTCCAGATGTATTGAGTCTATTATCAAAGAATCTACATACGATAATTATGAGATTATCGTGATTGAAAACAATAGTGTGACAGAGGAAATAGAAGCGTATTACAAGAGTCTTGAAAAATACAACCAGGTTCGTGTTGTCCGCTACGAGGGTGGATTCAATTATTCTAAAATCAATAATTTTGGTGCAGGTTTTGCAACCGGAGAATACATCCTGTTGTTAAATAACGATACACAGGTGATTTCTATCAACTGGATGGAAGAACTTTTGATGTACGCACAGCGTCAGGATGTAGGTGCGGTAGGAGCAAAACTCTATTATGCAGATAAGACAATCCAGCATGCAGGTATCGTAATCGGACTTGGTGCACATCGGACAGCAGGACATACACATTATCGTGTAGCACAGACGAATTTAGGTTATATGGGAAGACTTTGTTACGCACAGAATGTTACAGCAGTTACAGGGGCATGTCTTTTGGTTAAGAAAGCATTGTTTGACAGACTTGGCGGTTTGGATGAAAGCTTTGCCATTGCATTAAATGATGTGGATTTCTGTTTGCGTCTGCGTGAACTTGGTTATCTGAATGTATGGAATCCATATTGCGAGCTGTTCCATTTTGAATCCATTTCCAGAGGTTTGGATGATCAGGGCGAAAAAGCACAACGCTACAATGAGGAATCGGCACGCTTCAGAGAGAAGTGGGCAAAACAGCTTGAGCAGGGAGATCCGTACTATAATCCGAACTTCTCGCTGGATAGAAGTGATTACAGTTTGGTAATTCATTAATTTTTTAAAAAAGACACTTGAATACCACATGAAACTGTGGTATTCTTTTTTAGGCGAACACTTTAACGCATAAAAGCATAAAAGCGTAAAAGTTTAACGTGTTAAAGCGGAAAAATGTTTTCATGTCATATGATGCAGTAAGATAAAAGAGAACTTGGAGGGAATGATTATGAAACTGGCATTACTAATACTCTATTTTGCAGTGATGATTGGGATTGGTTTATATTGCCGTAAAAATGCGACAGATGTAAATGGATTTGTACTTGGAGGGCGCTCGGTAGGTCCGTGGCTTACGGCATTTGCGTATGGTACATCCTATTTTTCGGCAGTTGTATTCGTTGGTTATGCAGGACAGTTTGGATGGAAATATGGTGTAGCGGCTACATGGGCAGGTATCGGAAATGCGATTATCGGTTCCCTTCTTGCATGGGTAATCCTTGGCAGAAGAACACGTATTATGAGCCAGCATCTGGATTCTGCCACCATGCCACAGTTTTTTGGTGAACGTTTTGGCAGCAGAAATTTAAAAATCGGTGCAAGTGTTATTATATTTATCTTCCTGATTCCGTATACAGCATCTTTGTATAACGGGTTATCCCGCTTGTTCGGAATGGCATTTTCCATCGATTACAGTGTGTGTATTTTACTGATGGCTGTTTTAACAGCGATATATGTTATAGCAGGCGGATACATGGCGACAGCAATCAATGATTTTATACAGGGAATGATTATGCTGGTAGGTATTGTGGCAGTTATTGTAGCGGTACTTAACAGCAAAGGTGGTCTGATGGCAGCACTTGACGGACTGGCAAGAGTGACAGATGAAACAGTTTCTACAACGCCGGGAGTATTTGCTTCTTTCTTGGGACCGGACCCGGTTAATCTGGGATTTGTAGTGTTGTTAACTTCTTTAGGTACTTGGGGACTTCCACAGATGGTACAGAAGTTTTATGCGATTAATAATGAAGACTCTATTAAAAAAGGAACCGTTATTTCTACAATTTTTGCTCTTGTAGTAGCAGGTGGCTGCTATTTCCTTGGTGGCTTCGGCAGATTGTTCTCCGATAAGATTGATATTGCAGCAAATGGTTATGATTCTGTTATTCCGACGATGCTGTCTGATTTGAGCCCGGCATTAATTGCACTTGTGGTTATTCTGGTATTGTCAGCATCTATGTCAACACTGTCTTCTCTTGTTATTGCATCCAGCTCTACATTAACCATCGATTTCATGAAAGAAATTTTCGATAAAAAGATGAGTGATAAAAAGCAGGTGCTGTGGATTCGTATTTTAATCGTGGTTTTCATTGCAATTTCAGCGATTCTTGCATTAATCCAGTACAAGAGTAATGTGACATTTATTGCACAACTGATGGGTATATCCTGGGGAGCACTTGCAGGTGCATTCCTTGCACCGTTTATGTATTCTTTGTATTCCAAAAAAGTCACAAAGGCAGCCTGCTGGGCAAGCTTTTTGTTCAGCTCTATCCTCATGACAGCGAATATTTTCTTTAAAGCAAGCTTCCCGGCAATCATGCAGTCACCGATTAACTGTGGAGCAATCGCTATGCTTGCAGGACTGGTTATCGTTCCGATTGTAAGTATCTTTACGAAAAAGCCGGATAAAGATTTGGTGGAAAATGCATTTGCATGTTATGAAAAAGAAGCTACTGTATCACAGAAAACAGCGCTTGGAAAATAAGTACATATTCCGATAGCTTTATTAAAAATATATGCCGCCGTACTTGTAACAAAAAACACAAGTATGGCGGCATTTCTTATCCCACACCACCACTGCTATAGTGAGGGATAAGTGAGTATTTTTCTTTTCTGCGTTTTGTTAAGAGCGTAAAATTTCAGTTAACGCCGGGCGAGGACCTGTTTGAAGTGCATTTCCATTAGAAAAACATTCATTTTTGTTCTGAAATTGTTTTGAAGTTTTCTAAGAAGCGGAAATCAACATGTTTGATTGTAGGCATCCTGTGTAACTCGCGATTTGTCACAATGAAAGATTTATTTGTAGACAAATCGCTCAAACAGGTACTCGGATGCCTACTTCATGTTGATTTACCGCTTCAAGAAAACGAACAAAACGAATTTCAATTGAACAAAAACGAATTTTTTCATAACGGGAAATGCACGAGTTCCACAGAACGGCGTTTGCTCAACTGAAATTTTACAGTCTTTACAAAACACAAAAGAAAAATCCCCGAACGAAGCCCTCACTATAGCAGTGGTGGCGGGGGATTAGAACAGCCGGCATAATTGTGGTGTTTTGAATTGTTTTTGTTTTCAAGCCGCAAAAACAATGGTATACTATTATTGGAATTTTGTGTCAAGGACACAGTTTAATTACAACCATAGGAGGTAATCAGATGAATTACAAAGAGCAGTTTGATTTTTGGCTGAATGATGCATATTTTGATGCAGCAACGAAGGAAGAACTTTTAGCAATCCGCAATGATGAAAAAGAAATTGAAGATCGTTTTTATAAAGAATTAGAATTTGGTACAGGTGGACTTCGTGGTGTAATCGGAGCAGGTACTAACAGAATGAATATTTATACTGTCCGTAAAGCGACACAGGGACTTGCAAATTATATTAAAAAAGAAGGCGGACAGGAAAAGGGTGTTGCAATCGCATACGATTCCCGTAATATGTCTCCTGAATTTGCAGATGAAGCAGCTCTTTGCCTTGCAGCAAACGGAATCAAAGCATATGTATTTGATGCACTTCGTCCAACACCGGAATTATCCTTTGCACTCCGTACACTTGGATGTATTGCAGGTATCGTAGTAACAGCCAGCCATAATCCGCCGGAATACAATGGTTACAAAGCTTATTGGGAAGATGGTGCACAGGTTACAGCACCTAGAGATAAAGATATCATCAATGAAGTACGTGCCGTTACAAGCTATGATGACGTATATACAATGGACAAGGCTGAAGCTATGGAAAAAGGCTTATACGTTGTAATCGGCAAAGAAATTGATGATAAATATATGGAAGAATTAAAGAAACAGATTATTCATCCGGAAATCATCAAAGAAGTTGCAGATGATATCAAGATTGTTTATACACCATTTAACGGTACAGGTAACGTTCCGGCAAGAAGAATCCTTGCAGAACTTGGCTACAAGAACGTATACGTAGTTCCTGAACAGGAAATGCCGGATCCAAACTTTACAACACTGGATTATCCGAATCCGGAAGATCCAAAAGCATTTACACTTGCATTGAAATTGGCAAAAGAAAAAGATGCTGATATTGTACTTGCAACAGACCCGGATGCAGACAGACTTGGTATTTATGCAAAAGATGCAAAGACAGGCGAATATATGTCCTTTACAGGAAACATGTCCGGTATGCTGATTGCAGATTATGTTCTCGGACAGAGAGCAGCTACAGGAAAAATGCCTGAAAATCCGGCTCTTGTTACAACAATCGTTACTACAAACATGGCAATGGCAATCGCAGATGCTTATAAGGCAAGATGTATCGAAGTATTAACAGGATTTAAGTTCATCGGTGAACAGATTAAGATTTTCGAACAGACAGGCTGTAACAACTATGTATTCGGTCTGGAAGAAAGCTATGGCTGCCTTGCAGGTACACATGCAAGAGATAAAGATGCTATCGTAGCAGTAATGCTTCTTTGTGAAGTTGCTTCATGGTGCAAGAAACAGGGCATTACACTTTGTGACCAGATGATGAATCTGTATGAAAAATACGGTTATTATAAAGAAGATCAGTATGCAATCACATTAAAAGGTCTTGATGGTTCTAAACAGATTGCAGCAATTATGGAAAAACTCCGTAACAACCCACCAAAGAGCTTTGGTGATTTACAGGTAACAGCATTCCGTGATTACGAAATGGATAAGATTACAGATATGGCAACAGGTGAAGTAAGACCTACAGGACTTCCAAAATCCAACGTACTCTACTTCGATTTAACAAATGATTCCTGGTGTTGTGCACGTCCGTCCGGAACAGAACCGAAGATTAAGTTCTATATGGGTGTGAAAGGTACAAACCTTGAAGATGCAAATGTAAAATTAGCTGCATTAACAGAAGCAGTAAAAGCATTGTTGTAAAATAAAAATACTGACATGGCAGATAAGCCATTTGGGATATTTTATGAATGCGAATGTAATTAAGACGCTTAACTACATGAAGAGAAACGGTATCAAAAAAGCGGTGGGCCTCGTAAAAGAACGGCTCACCGCTAATTATGATGTGGATTATTCTTTTCAGGAATTGCCGGAATCGACATGGCAGCAGCAGAGAGAGGCAGCAAAGCAATTTGAGTATAAACCGTTAATCAGTATCGTTGTTCCGGCGTATGAGACAAAACCGGAATTTATGGAAGCATTGCTTGACTCGATAAACGGACAAAGCTATGAAAACTGGGAGCTTGTGATAGCAGATGCAAGCAATAGTAATGTTGTTGAAGATACGGTAAAAGCATATGCCATGAGTCATGGTATCGTGCTAAAAACAAATAAAACGGACAAACCATCAGAGACGGAAAGTAGTATTTTCTATCAGCACTTAGCAAAAAATGAAGGCATTTCGGGAAATACGAATCAGGCACTTGAACTTGTAACTGGAGATTATATCGGGTTATTGGACCATGATGATTTGCTGACAAGAGATGCAATATATGAAATGGTATTGAAAATGAACGAAGCAGCAGAGCAGGGAATAGCTTTGCAAATGCTGTATTCGGATGAAGATAAATGTAATACAAGCGGCAGTTGCTACTATGAACCAAATGTTAAAACACGATTTAACCTCGATTTTTTACTGTCTAACAATTATATTTGCCATTTTCTTGTGGCAAAAACAGAATTGATGAAGGAATGTGGTTTTCGTGCGGAATATGATGGAGCACAGGATTTCGATATTATTTTGCGAATGTCTGCAAGGATAAAAGAAGAAGAGATTGCGCATGTTCCAAAAGTGCTTTATCACTGGCGTTGTCATGAGGCATCTACGGCGGCAAATCCTGCCAGCAAATACTATGCTTATGAAGCAGGAAAGAGAGCAGTACAGGATTTTGTTGATCAGAAGCACTGGGCAGCAACCGTAAAAGATACAGAGCACATGGGCTTTTATAAAATGGATTATGAGCCGGATGTTCTGACCGTAAGAGCAGATGTCGGAGCAGTGGGTGGTAATGTAATCGATAAAGATAATAAAATTGCTTCCGGATTATTAAATGAAGAAGGAATTTGCCAGATGAAGGGAATTCCGTCTTATTATTCAGGTCCGGCAAATCGATATTCTGTTTCAAGAGATGCTTTACATGGTGTGGATGCAAGGACACTTTGTGTACGAAAGGAATATATCCCTTTATATGAAGAAATAATAAAGGTACTTTACGAACCGGATTTGAAAAAAAGAGACAAAGCATATTGCAATCAATTAGATGAAGCCATCTGGAGACAGAGAAGCAGGACTTTGTGTAATGCGATACGGGCAGAGGGCTGCAAAATTTTGTGGGATCCGCAAAATAAGGTTTATAGATAGAAAGAATAGAAAATCATGAAATCGACCATCGTTATTCCAAATTACAATGGCATACAGTATTTAGCAGCCTGTCTGGACAGCTTACTTGCAGATGAGTATCAGGGGCAGCTTCTTGTGGTGGACAATGCATCTACCGACGGAAGCTATGAGCTTTTAGAGAAGTATCCTATGGTAAAGGCAATCAGACTGGACCATAATACAGGCTTTTGCGGAGCAGTAAATGCAGGGATTCGTGCTGCTGAAACAGAATATGTGATTTTATTAAATAATGATGTGGAAGTAGAAAAAGGTTTTGTGAAAGAACTTGAAAAGGCGATGGATGATAATCCGAAAGCTTTTTCCGGCAATGCACAGATGCGTATGTTAAAGGCTCCTGAATATATGGATAATGCAGGAGATTATTATTGTGCTCTGGGATGGGCATATGATTATGGAAAAGGAAAAAAGGCAGCGCCAAAATATCAGAAGCCACGCAGAATTTTTGCAGCGTGTGCAGGAGCTGCTATTTATAGAAAAGAAATTTTTGAACAAATAGGTTTGTTTGATGAAAAGCATTTTGCGTATTTGGAGGATGTGGATATCGGATACAGAGCACGGATATATGGTTATGAAAACATCTATATTCCGGGTGCAATTGTCTATCATGCCGGTAGTGGGGCATCCGGTTCAAAATATAATGCATTTAAAACAAACCTTTCTTCGAGAAACAGCATCTATCTTATAGTAAAGAATATGCCGCTTTTCCAGATTGTACTAAATTTGCCATTTTTACTCTTGGGATTTATGGTAAAAACAGGCTTCTTCATTTTGAAAGGAATGGGAAGACTATACATAAAAGGACTTGGAAAAGGCTTTTATCTTTACTATAAAGAAGGTGGAAAGACAAATCATGTACCTTTTAAGTGGACGCATTTGTGGAATTATGTGAAAATCCAATGGGAATTATGGATTAACATAATTCGACGTTTTTTTGGATGAAAATGAAAAAAACGTTAAGATAGTTGTATTTTTTGTAACATTATTGTAAAATATCGCTTACGTGGGTTTTTTGGGTGGTAGTATGATTAAGAATAATCAGAAATATTTGAATGGTTTACACGTAATAATAGATGCATTAATTGTTGCCAGCGCGTACATCCTTGCGTGGTGGCTGAAGTTTGAGAGTGCATTATCCAATGTACAACCGGGCGATTGGCATCTTCCGATGGAAACTTACTTTTCGGCTATTCCTTATATTGTAGCCGGATATTTGATTATATATAGATTCTGTAATATGTATACGCCGAAACGTGGGACAAAGAGAGGTTCTGAGCTGTTTCGGATTATAGAAGCAAACGTTATTGGCGCGGTAGTTATGACGTCTGTCCTGTTCATTATTTGGCAGCAGCACTTCTCGCGTTCTATGATTGCGTTGTTTTTTGCGTTAAATATTGTTTTGACGACAATATTCCGTTTGACGATTAGAGAGATACTTACAGCAGTACGTGCTAAAGGCTATAATATGAAGCATGTGCTTGTCGTTGGGTATTCCAGAGCAGCGGAGGAGTACATCGACAGAATCCGCGCAAACCCTCATTGGGGATATGTAGTACATGCTATTTTGGATGATGAGATTCCAAGTGGCACTTTGTATAAAGGAGTTAAGGTGGTAGGACGTATTGATAATCTAGAGATTATCCTGCCACAGAATAAGCTTGATGAAATTGCAATTGCACTTCCGTTAAAGCAGTACGGCAGACTTGCAAGTATTGTACAGTTGTGTGAGAAATCCGGAGTTCATACAAAGTTTATACCGGATTATAATAGCTTTATTCCAAGTAAATCTTACACAGAGGACTTGATGGGACTTCCGGTCATTAATATACGAAGAGTTCCGCTTACGAATACATCCAATATGATTATTAAGCGCGTGATGGACTTTGTGGGTGCGTTATTCGGTATTATTCTGATTTCGCCATTGCTTCTTATAATTGCTGTTTTAGTAAAGTGCACAAGCAAGGGGCCTGTCATTTTTAAGCAGGAACGAATCGGAAGACAAAACAAACCGTTCCAGATGTATAAATTCCGTTCTATGAAACTTCAGACAGTAGAGGATGAAGAAAAAGGCTGGACGGTTAAAGACGATCCACGTGTGACAAAAATCGGGAAATTTATCCGCAAGACAAGTTTGGATGAATTACCGCAGCTGTTCAATATTTTGAAGGGCGATATGAGTCTGGTAGGGCCAAGACCTGAAAGACCGCAGTTTGTAGAGAAATTCAAAGAAGAAATTCCACGTTATATGATCAAACATCAGGTGCGTCCGGGACTTACCGGATGGGCACAGGTAAATGGCTATCGTGGAGATACATCTATCCGTAAACGTATCGATTACGATTTGTATTATATCGAAAATTGGACACTCGGATTTGATATTCGGATTATATTCCTTACTTTTTTCAAGGGATTTGTTAATAAAAATGCTTATTAGTAAAATGGCTTAAGAAGTGTCTAAAAATAGGGGACAAAAGAGAAATTGTCTTTGACACGACAGAAAGGAAAGATAAAATGGCGTCAAATTATATGGATGAGAATGAATTAGAATACGAAAAACCACGTAAAAAATCTTCTCAGGGCAAGAAAAAAGCGGCAGCAAACGGAAATAAAAAGCTGTCTAAGAAGGCAAGAGAGAAGAAAAGGAGAAGACGTATCATTCTCTTCTTGGTGGAAGTAGTTATATTAGTAGTAATGCTTGTTGTATTATGGGGTGTTACAAAAACAGAAAAGGTTGGTAAACTGGATATTCCGGAAGACGAAATTATCGTTAACGAAGGTGTAGAAGATATCGAAGTAATGAAGGGATACTGGAATATCGCATTATTCGGTGTAGACTCTACAACAGGTGCACTTACTAAAAATACACGAAGCGATACCATCATGATTGCATCCATCAATCTTGATACAAAGGAAATCAAATTAGTTTCTGTATATCGAGACACTTTCTTAAATCTCGGTGACGACGTATACAATAAATGTACGACTGCTTATGCCAAAGGTGGTCCAAAGCAGGCGATGAACATGTTAAATCAGAACCTCGACCTTCATATTACAGACTTTGTTACAATTGGTTTTGAAGGCTTGATTGATGTCATTGACAGTCTTGGTGGCGTAACAATTCCTGTTACAGATGCGGAAATCGAACATTTAAATAACTATCAGAAATGCATCGCAGAAGATTTGAAACGTGTATATACACCGGTAGAATCTTCAGGTACACAGCTTCTTGACGGTCTTCAGGCAACAGGTTACTGCCGTATCCGTTATACAAAGGGCGATGACTTTAAACGTGCCGAAAGACAGAGAACTGTTCTGAAAGAAGTTATGAAACAGGCACAGGGTGCTTCTGTAGGCCAGCTTACAGACATTGCAAACGGTGTATTTGATAAAGTATATACATCCTTTGATATTTCTGAAATTATCGAACTTTTAGGTGATGTATCGGAATACAAGATTGTTGCAGACGGTGGATTCCCGGAAGAAAGCATCAGAAGTACAGGAAATATCGGCTCTAAAGGTAGTTGTGTAATTCCTGAAAACCTTGCTGACAACGTAACCTGGTTACATGAGTATCTCTTTGAAGAATCCGGTTATATTCCAAGTAAAGAAGTACAGGAATACAGTGCATATATTGAAGAAGAAACAGGTAAATATCTGCACTAATAAGCATAAGATAGTAAAAAGTCCTCAGACAGGTGTCGGAGGACTTTTTTGTAGCGAGAGTTTATGGTATTATTTTAATTAGTTTTTTGGAATAGCCAAAAGTGATTAGAGACAGAAGTGAGGCATGTAATGATAGATGTTATGATTCCGGTGTATAAACCGGATGAACGATTTTTTGAATTGCTGGATATGCTCGGCAGACAGACAGTAAAGATAAATCAGATTATTCTTATGAATACAGAGCAGAAGTATTGGGATGAATGGATTTATCACCATCCGAAATATAAGCTTCCGGCTAATGTAAAAGTATGGCATATATCTAAGTGGGAATTTGATCACGGCAGAACGAGAAGAGAAGCGGTTAAGAAATCCAAAGCGGAAATTTTTGTTATGATGACAATGGATGCAATGCCGAAGGATGAATTTTTGTTGGAAAATCTGATAAAACCGTTGGAAAAAGAGGCGGTTGCAGTTTCCTACGCAAGACAGCTTCCAAGAGAGGGAGCTGGACCGGTTGAGAAATTTACCAGATATTTTAACTATCCGGAAAATAGCCGTATTAAAACAAAAGAGGATATACCTGAGCTTGGAATAAAGACGTATTTTTGCTCTAATGTCTGTGCGGCATATAAAAGAAACATATATGATGAAGTTGGTGGATTTATTAAAAATGCTATTTTTAATGAAGACATGGTATATGCGGCAGCTTGCGGAGAATGCGGATTTGCAATTGCATATGCGGCAGATGCACAGGTAATCCATTCCCATCATTATACGAATAAAGAGCAGTTCCATCGTAATTTTGATGTGGGAGTTTCACAGGCAGAGCATCCGGAAGTTTTCGACAAAATCCCTTCGGAATCCGAAGGAATAAAGCTCGTAAAGCAGACTGCTGCATATTTGAAAAAAGAAGGTTACAGCAAATTGATTATACCGATGTGTATTACAAGTGCGTATAAGTTTATCGGCTATAAGCTTGGCAAAAATTATAAAAAGCTGTCGCCTAAAAAAGTAATGAAATATACGATGAATAAAGAATATTTCCGTAAAAAAGGATATTAAATATAGCATAAAAGGAAAGAAACAGATGTCAGAATTTGATAATAACGTAAGAGATGACGAACAGAATTATGAAGATGTGTGCTTTATCTGTCGCAGACCGGAAAGTAAAACAGGTAAAATGTTTCATTTACCAAACCACATTTGTGTCTGCAATGACTGTATGCATAAAACGATGGATACCATGTCACAGTTTAGTGATGCAGGAGTACCGGGGTACGATTTTTCAGGGATGATGAATGGATTTGACCCGGGTGTCTTTAACAATATGGCTTCTCCGTACATGAATATGACAGAAGAGGATGCAAAAAAAGCAATGGAAACTGTTAAGGAGGATGTGGAAGAAGTGCTGGCAGAAGACGGAGAGGACACTCCTGATACAGAAGAAAAACCGGAAACAGACCGGGAAAAAAAGAAGCCGAATTCTTATAGAGGTTTTCCGAATATCAGTTTTATTAATTTAGCAGACCTTCAAAATATGGGCGGAATTCCGCAGAAACAGAAACTGAAAAAGAAAAAACCCGGAGAAGCTTCCAAGCCGATTATTGATATTAAGAGTATTCCGGCACCACATAAGATCAAAGAAAAACTGGATGATTATGTGATAGGACAGGACCATGCCAAAAAAGTGATTTCTGTAGCCGTATACAATCACTATAAACGTGTGGCAACGGGAACGATGGATGATATTGAAATTGAAAAATCCAATATGCTGATGATTGGACCGACAGGCTGTGGTAAGACCTATCTTGTAAAAACACTTGCAAGATTATTGGATGTACCTCTTGCGATTGCAGATGCGACCTCTTTAACAGAAGCGGGCTATATTGGAGATGATATCGAAAGCGTGGTGTCCAAGCTTTTGGCAGCTGCAGATAATGATGTGGAACGTGCAGAAAGCGGAATCGTCTTTATTGACGAAATTGACAAGATTGCGAAGAAGAAAAATACAAACTCCCGTGACGTTAGCGGGGAGTCTGTACAGCAGGGACTTTTAAAGCTTCTGGAAGGAGCAGAGGTGGAAGTTCCGGTTGGCTCTAACAGTAAAAACGCAATGGTGCCGCTTACCACAATTAATACCAAAAATATTCTTTTTATCTGTGGCGGTGCATTTCCGGGTCTGGAAGAAATTATCAAACAGCGTCTTACCAAGCAGACAGGGATTGGTTACAATGCAGAACTGAAAGACCGCTTTGATAAAGAAAAAAATATTGTGAATAAAGTAATCATTGAAGATATCCGTAAATATGGTATGATTCCTGAATTTATAGGTCGTTTACCGGTAATTTATACATTGGACAACCTAACCAAAGAATCTATGATTAAGATTCTGAAAGAACCTAAAAATGCGATTTTAAAGCAATACCAGAAGCTGCTTGAGTTAGACGAAGTAAAACTGGAGTTTGACGAAGGTGCTCTGGAAGCAATTGCAGAGAAAGCATTGAAAAAGGAAACAGGTGCCAGAGCACTTCGTTCTATTATCGAAGAATTTATGCTGGATATCATGTATGAAATTCCGAAGGATGATAATATCGGCCGTGTAACAATCACCCGTGAGTATATTGAAGGTACGGGTGGACCGATTATTGATATTCGTAGTAACAGTGTAGAAACGATAGATACGTTAAAGGAAGTATCTGCCGACTAAACTGTCAAAAACGCCTTGCAGATTAAGGCGTCCATATCCCCAAATGCTGTTGGGATAGGTGCGGTCTGTATTACGTACAGCCCCTCGCTGAAAATAGGATTTGATTTCGCGACTCTTAACAAAAGGGTCGCGATTTTTTATAATTGCCCATTCTAAGAACTGGGCGACGGCACCGGCGGTAATGGCAGAAGACAGACTGGTTCCGGTAACATCGCTATTTGCAGATATGGGAATATCTACTGCCGGTGCAGAAAAATCCGGTTTTAAGGCATTTCCGCGCCCGCTTTCTGTCCATATGGCATTATTGAAATCCTGATAACCGGAAACGGTTATGACCTCCTGCGCATATCCGGGCTCGGTAATCGTATAGTCAGGATTTGCATTCAGAAAATAAGTCTCTGAAGATAAGAAACTTCTGACCGGAAGCCACATGTGGAAGTCTCCAGCATCACGAACACGGATTAGCCAGATTCCGCTGGTTGGGGCTTGGAAAATGATAGTCATTACTTCCAGCCCGGAGCCCTGCTCTGTTAATTCGCCGGAAGCAGTAATAATCGTATTTTCATATATAAAACGATAGGTTTCGGCTTGTGCAATTTGTGGAGAAAAAACGCCGGTTGTTTCGCCTCCCGGAGATACAATCTGGATAGAAAATCTTTCCGGTATATTTCCCCAGATTTCAAGAGAGAAGCCCTTTTCATTTTCACCGACACGTATCTCAACATCGGTGTCGCCGTTACTGCTGAAATGACCTAAGGCATTTCCCTGATTTCCGCCGGGGACAATCACAACACGACTGCGTTTTAGAGAGAGACTGTTTAGATATTCGGAAAAGAGAGAAGTTCCGTTATGAGCACCTTGATTTCCGCCAACGCCAAGACAAAATACGACCGGCCGATTGAAAATCCGTACAAAGCTGTCGATGAAGCGGCAGCCGAGCATTAAGTCCGTTTCACTGTAAGCAATGGCAGAGTCATTGATTTGATAAAAATTACGCAGATAGCCTTTTGCCTGTTTGCATTTTACAATGACAAATTCGGCGTTTATTGCACCACCATAAATGGCGGAGGTATCATGTACATATCCTCCGGCAACACTTGCCATAGCTGTTCCGTGTCCGGTTTCGTCCTTAGAGGGGATAATGCGGTAAGGGTCCTCACTTTGTAACGCTAAATTGATTTCTTCCTGAGTATAGAGTGTCCCGAAGGGGACCGTTGACGTGTCAGAGGAAGGGATTGTCTGATCCCAGATGGCAAGAATCCGAGTACTGCCGTCTGCTTTTCGAAAAGCCGGATTGGTATAGTCAATGCCCGAATCGGGGATACCAATAATAATATTTTGTCCGGTCAGAGAAAGAGGTGGTGACTGAACCGGAAGAATACCGGATTTTAATAAGGCAAAAGAAACATTTTCCTCTGCCATGGGAGCATACAGCTTTGGAACAAAGCGGTAAGTATATCCGGCAAGTGAAAGAGGGGGCAATTCGTTTTTGTTTATATAAATAACGCCCAGAACATCATTTATTTTCAAATAGCAATAGTCATTACCGGAGGGTGCTGTTTCGGCAATGGAAAAATCTGTTAATATATCGTAATAATCGTCGCTGTAAATGCGTTCTTCGCAGGTAGGCATAAATATACCTCAGGGTATTTTTCTTTATAATATGTTGAAAAAGAAAGGAAAGTGCCATATAGTTAAAAGATAGAAAAGAATATGTAAAAGAGGATGTTTTGTGATTTATATATTATTGATAATAGCTATTTTTACAGCAGAATATTTTGTAAAAGAATATGTAGAAAAGCATTATAAGGAGCATCAGAATAAGAAAGCACTTGGAGGTCTTATTCTGACAACGAAATATCATAATAAAGGTGCTTTTCTAGATGCCGGAAGCAGTAAAACAGCATTTGTAAAATGGATATCTGTAGGACTTACGATAGTATTAACCGTTCTTTTTATTGTTACTCTCGGAAAGAAGGGGAAGATGGCACTAAAGCTGGGACTGGCGTTTTTGCTGGGAGGTGCTTACAGCAATACTTATGACAGAATTAAGAGAAAATATGTTGTTGACTATTTTCGGATAAATGCTCCGTTTGCTTTTGTGCGAAAGGTGATCTTTAATATTTCGGATTTCTGCATTATAATCGGAGCACTGATTGTAGCGCTTCAGAAGTGATAAATTAGAAATGAAATAACAGAGATACTTAGAATTATGAAATAGTAAGGAATACGTATGATAAAAAAGCAGAATGATAAGATAATTGCATATATTTTTGTGATAGGGATGCTGCTTAGTCTCCTTCCGGTCATATACTTGGGACGGTACAATCATCCCACCGGAGATGACTATTATTACGGTGGTGCAACCAAAGCAGTCTGGGAAAAGACGGGAAGCATTATAGAGACCGTAGGAGAAGCGATACGGGGAGTTGCGTATCAGTATGAAAACTGGCAGGGAACGTATTCGGGAATGTTTCTGATGCATTTATCACCGAATGTATTCGACGAAAGAGCATATAAAGTAGGAACATTTGTTATTCTTTTACTGCTGGTGGGAAGTGTTTTTTATTTACTGGAAGCGGTTATTTGCCGACTGTTAAAAGGCTCTAAAGAACTGTGGCTCATAACGGCATCAACAATCGCAGTATTGTGGACACAGACGGTTCCTTCGCAGGGAGAGACGTTTTTCTGGTTTAACGGTGCGCTTTATTATACGGGATATTTTTCGGTTACTCTTATTTTTATCGGTCTGATATTGCGTTATATAGATGACACAAAATGGTATCGTATTCCATGGATGATATTGCTGGCAATTTTCCTTGCGGGAGGAAATTATGTGTCGCTGCTTTTGGCGATTCTGTTGACGATAACAATAGCGGGAATTCTTGCTTTTCAGAAAAAGAAACAGGGCTGGGTAATAGGAGGTCTTGTAATCATATTGCTTGTTTTTCTGGGAATAAGTGCTGCGGCACCGGGAAACGCCATACGACAGGACGGAATGTGGAAAATTCCGGCATGGAAGGCAGTGGCGAAATCCTTATTGCAGGGTATAAATTACTTATTGGCATGGGTAAAAGGCTGGTGGTTATTAGGCTTACTGGCAATAACTCCGTTTTTTTGGAAAGCATATGAAAAAATGGAATTACGTTTTCGGTATCCTCTACCGGTTGTCGGATTCGCATATGGAGTTTTTTGCGCCATGTCTTGTCCTACATTTTACACGATGAATTCTACCGGGCCGGCAAGGGTGGTAGCTATTGTGTATTATGGATTTATCCTTTTTAGCTTTTTCAGTTATTTTTACATATTAGGATGGCTTTATCAGTGGATAAAACAAAAGGAAATGCATGAAATTTGCGGAAAAGTAAAAGCGTATTTGAAAAAACCAATATCCCAAGCCGTACTGGGCGTATTGGCGATGCTTTTGTTTGTACCGGGTATAAAAACAGCAACAACTGTTAAGGCAGTACGAATTTTAACTTCGGGAGAAGCACAAGCTTACGAGCAGGAATATCAGGAAAGACTAAAAATATTGGAAGATGATTCTGCGAAGGAAGTGGTGTTTTCTTCTTATAAAAATCAGCCGGATATGTTGTATGTCGGAGATTTTTCAAGTGACCCAGAGGAAATGAGCAATCAGAAAGCGGCAGAGTATTTTGGTAAAAGTTCATTAAAGATAAATTATGAAGAATAATGCAGGATACATAAAAAACAGCCCCTGGGGAAGGGGCTGTTTTTTGTAGTGCTTACGCACCCATGTAAAACAAGGGGAGATATGAAAAGTATATTTAGAATCAGAGAAGCTTTTCAGAGGAGGGGAATTTTCGTCCAAG
>SVFS01000027.1 GCA_015056725.1 Lachnospiraceae bacterium
GATATCGTTGAAAACCGTGTAGTAGGTATGAAATCCCGTGGCGTATACGAAACACCGGGCGGAACAATTCTTTACGAAGCTCATCAGCAGCTTGAAGAATTAATTCTTGACCGTGAAACATACGCATTAAAAGCTGAGCTTGGTAACAAACTTGCTCAGGTAGTATATGAAGGTAAATGGTTCACACCAATCCGTGAAGCTCTTCAGGCTTTCATCGAAAGCACACAGCAGTATGTAACAGGTGAAGTAAAATTCAAACTGTACAAAGGCAACATCATCAAAGCCGGTACAACTTCTCCATACTCTCTTTACAATGAAAGCATTGCAAGCTTTACAACGGGTGACTTATATGATCACCACGATGCAGAAGGCTTCATCAACCTCTTTGGTCTTGCAAGCAAGGTTCGTGCTATGAAGATGGCTGAGAATGAGAAATAAAATACGACGAAAAACACCAACATTATCGTTGGTGTTTTTTTTGCAATATTCCCATTATTTTAGTCAAGTACAAATGACTCATTTATACTTGACTAAATTCAAATTCTATCCCATTTTTCTCCAAAAACTCACTGACAACCTTATCCCACTGTTTTTCCGGCTCTTTATCCATCGTAAAACCACTATATGACACTCCTGTCACACATGTGATACTACCATTTTCATAGCGGATATTCAGTACATATCCTTTAATCAGCAACTCTTCCCCTGCCAGTCCGTACTGCTGTCCAAGCTCCGGGCGAAGCATCAACGAAAATTTCATATACACCGGCGTATGGGTTCCTTTTATCATTTGGAACACCAGCTCTTTCATGTCTGCCCATTTCGCATATTCATAAGGACGTATCGTTTCATCTTCCCACTCTTCACTTGTATAGAAGTCCTTCTGCAAACGTCCATTAAGTGTATAGCTGCAGGCTGTCATTACGGTTCCTTCCAGCATCAGAAATCCATCAAACACTTCTGTCCTGAGGAGCTTTTGCATAAAATTTTTTGTACTGTTTATTTTTAAACTTATCATAAAATATTCCTTTTCTGTATTTTAGAGACAATATTATAGTACAGGCACTTTATTTATTTTGCAACCTGCTTCGCCTGCTACTTCGTCATGAATCAGCGCAACCTATTCCTAATAGGTTGCACTACGCTTTTCTTTATGCTAGTATAAGTAGTAATAAAAACCACATTAAATCACATTGATATTGTTTATACTTTCAAAAAGAAGATATACTAATCCAAATAAATAATAAAGGAGTCTTTTATGCATTATAAAATCGTAGTAGACAGTTGTTGTGAGCTTCCTGAAGAATATGCAGATGATCCACGTTTTGAACGAGTTCCGCTTACCTTGGAAGTTGGAGATTATTGTATTCTTGATGATGCCTCTTTTAATCAAACAGAATTTTTACAAAAAGTTGCTGACTATCCTAAATGTCCTAAATCTGCTTGTCCGTCACCGGAACGTTTTTTACAGGCTTATAATACAGATGCCGAGCATATCTATTGTGTTACGCTTTCTTCTCATTTGAGTGGCAGCTACAATAGTGCAATCTTGGGAAAATCACTATGCCTTGAGCAATATGGCGAAAAGTCCATTTATGTATGCGATTCTGAATCTGCAAGCATCGGAGAAACTCAGATTGCTCTCAAAATCATGGAATTAGAAGAACTCGGCACTCTTTCTTTCGATGAAATCGTAGAGCAGATAGAAGTATTCAGAAGTTCCATGAACACCTATTTCATATTGGACAATCTGGAAACTCTCCGCAAAAACGGTCGTCTTTCCCAGGTAAAGGCCGCCCTTGCAACTACCTTAAATATCAAACCTGTTATGGGTGCAATTAAAGGTGTCATTATTCAAAAAGGTCAAGCTATCGGCATGAAAAAGGCTATGCACAAAATGGCAGATTATCTGATTCAGGAAGGACATAGTCTGGAGCAGAAAATTCTTTACATCTCTCATTGTAATTGTCCTGAACGTGCACTTATGTTTCAAAAAATCCTTCTCGAAAAATGCAAGGTAAAAGCTGTTAAAATTCTAAATACGGCCGGTGTAAGCTCTATGTACGCAAATGATGGCGGTATCATTGTAGCAATCTAAAACATTATAAAAGGATGTGGTCATACATAACCACATCCTTACTTTTTACATAATATTACATAACAAAAAACTCTATCGGGCCATTCAATATAAAATACGCACATACAATATGTAACACTAAAATAAGCGGCATTCCGTATAAGAAATACCAGTGTTTCGTTTTATGCCGAAACAGATGCATTCCTAAAATAGAACCGACGGAGCCTCCAATTAATGCAATTATAAAAAGTGTAGCTTCCGGTATTCTAAAGCCTCTCTTCTTTGCTTTTAATTTATCGATTCCCATTGCAAAAAAACCTGCCAGGTTTACAGCAATTAAATATATTCCTATTACTTTGTATACTTCAAACCCTGTCATTTGTTTATTCCTCTGTATAATCTTTAAAACTGATATTCAAGTCGACTGCCGTACTGATTCCCGGTACTCTTCCCTTTTCGGAATATTGCAGCATCTTATATTCATATGGATAATACGCCGGAAGTGTATATGCTGCAAGCCACTTATCATACTGCTCAAGCCTTGATAAATCCAGCATCAGCATATATGTCTTCAGGTTTCCATATAATCCTGGCTTGTAACCTGCTTCAGCAACCTTATTCAAGAATATCTCCGCCAAATCCGTCCGTTCCTCTTTCGTCAACTGATTCGTTCTGCAATTTGGAGATTTTACATCTTCAATATCGAGATAAACCGGATAATCCACTTCATATCCCTGCAACATATCTATTACGAACTGTGCTTCCTCTTCCGCTTCCTGTGCATTCACTGCTGCTGTAAAGAAGTATACACCAACCGGTATATCCGCTGCCAGTGCTCCTTCTATATTTTGTTTGAAATATTCATCTTCTACAATAAGACCTTCTGTATATCCGCGAATGCCTACACGGATTATTGCATAATCAATACCGGCTTCTTTTACCTGTTCCCAATCGATTTCTCCCTGGAATTTCGACACATCAATTCCTTTATACGTTTCTCCCTCGAAATAAGCTTCATCTTCAAACGCTGTGCTTTCATCTTCTTCAGGCAAAACACCATCTTCTGCTTTGTAGCCTACTGTATAATTTACAAATCCGTTTTCATCCGGTACAAACCACTCCGTATTATATGTATTTACTGCAAGAGCATCATCTCTTTCAATAAAATAATACTGACCACTATCCAGCATTACAATATGATCCGGATACAAATCCCGGAAAATACTCATGGTGCCATCTCCTTCAACCAGTCTTTCCTGAAGCATTTCAAGCACCTGGGAATCCTCCTCCGGTTTCCTGTTATTCATGGCTTCTGTTACCATTTTATCTACCTCTTCCTGTGTATAAACAGTATCCGACATAACTTCTACGGTAACTTCACCCGGTGTATTCTCTTTTTCATATTTTGAGGAATGCTCTCCAAATGTGGCAAGTGCTGTCCCTTGATAAGTAAAATGTACAAATAAAACAGCACATGCCAAAATTGCTAATACTGCTGTTGAAACAGATAATACTGCTACTACTGTCAATATTCTTATTTTTTTTCGCATTGCACTCCTACTGATTTTCTGTGTTAAATCCTGCTCCATTCTATTCCCTTTCACATTTGTTATATGGTTACGATACCATTCAAAATAGACAGGCGCAATACGTTTTTTAATGGAAAATCCGAATTTAAACTATCTTTCAACCCTTCTTAATCATTTCTTCATCTTTGGATTAAATATAAGACTTGCCAGATATCCAAAAATCAACGCTGCACTACTTCCTACAGCTGCCGCTTTGAATCCACCCATAAATAATCCAATAAATCCATTCTCATCCACTGCTTCTTTAACGCCTTTCATCAGGTTATGCCCAAATCCAAGTAACGGAACCGTCACACCTGCTCCAAATTTTTCTATTAATATATCATACCATCCAAAAAAACTAATAACCGCACCCAGACACACAATAAATACCATAACTCTTCCCGGTAAAAGCTTTGTTCTGTCTAATAATATCTGGAAAACACTGCAAATAATCCCTCCTACAAGAAATGCCCATATATAATCCATATTCGTCACCCGCCTTCTTTATTCAGAAACAGATATGAGCCATATCTATTTCTATGAAAAATAGTATATGACTCACTGCTTTTTTTATTCAGACTACTATGAATTATTCACTCTTTCCCAAACCAACTCTACAATTTTTCGAATCGGCTTTCCTTTACAGGACACAACTACATCTGCATACTTTTCATATAACGGAACGCGTTCCTTATACAAATCATATAGTGTCTGGCCTTTTTGAAGGATTACACCTCTTTTGGTCAAATCTCCCAAGCGTCTCCTTATTCCCTCATATGGCAGCTTCAGATATACAATTGTACCCATTTCGGCAAAATGTTTCATTGCATCTTTCCCATAAACAGCACTTCCTCCTGTTGCAATTACCGCATTTTCCGTTTCAATGGACGCATTTACACGGTTTTCAATTTCCAGAAAGCCATCTATTCCATGCTCTGCAATCAGTTCATGCAATAATTTTTGATGCAAGTCTTGAATTATCAAATCACTATCCATAAAACGGTATCCGCATCGTTTCGCAAGTACAACACCAACTGTACTTTTTCCGACTCCGGGCATCCCAATCAGAATAATATTTTTCTTTTTATCTGCCATCACATAATCCTATTCTACAACAGCAATTACTTCTACTTCACAAAGTACACTTTTTGGAAGCTGTTTCACTGCTACACAGCTTCTTGCCGGTTTACCGGTAAAGTACTTTTCATATACTGCATTAAATGCTGCAAAATCATTCATATCTGCCAAGAAACAGGATGTCTTTACTACATTTTCGTAGGAAGTTCCTGCTGCAAGCAATAATTCACCGATATTTTTCATTACAAGCTCTGCCTGTGCCGAAATATCTTCTCCTTCAATTTCTCCGGTTGCCGGATTAATCGGAATCTGTCCAGATGCAAATAAAAAGCCATTTGCAATAATTCCCTGTGAATATGGTCCGATTGCTGCCGGTGCCTTATCTGTTGATACTTTTTTTAACATAGTTTTCCCTCCTATAAATACAAATGATTACTCCTCAAATTCAACTGTAACATAAAATCCACTCGCACGTTCTTCTATCTTGGTTACAACTCCCTCTCGTGCAAGCAATCTGTCTGAAAAAGAATAATTCCCTGACATTGCCAAAGCCGGTTCAATCGTATAGTAATAATTACTTGGTAATAATCCTTCCGTAATTTCTACATGATTTCCTTCCTCAAGATATCCTTGGCGTTCCATTTTGAACTCCATACTTCGCATGTCATCTCTCCTATCTGCTAAAAGTCCCCACAGCCTAAACTGTGAGGACTCCTTTACTAATCTCTTATAAATCTCTTATAAAGATATCATCCAATACTTACTGAACAGGCACAACCGGTACAGTTGTCTGATATATAGGAACAGCAACAGGTACTGGTGTAATACCCGGCTGTACAACAGGTTTATACGCATCAAAAGCACCTGCCGCACCATATACAAAGCCGTATACATTATATGCACCAAAATAATTTGTCTTGAATGTAAGTGTTGCAGGATCATTATCTAAGTCTGTCAGATAAGATACTGTTCCATCCGGATTCAAACGAATCATAGCATAAGATCTGTAGCTTTCATATACAGATTTTGGAATTGCAACTTTAAATTCAATATCATTCAATGTATTCGGAACAAGCTTATATGCTTTGCCTTCATATTTCATTAAGTTAATTGTAACTATAGATACTCTTGTTCCGCCATCAATAGCTGCTAATGCATTATCTAATGCTACATCTGCTAATTCGCCATACTCTGTATTATCATCAACAAATACACATGAAAATGCATCATCGTACTGGCTTACATTTACGCCTGTTTCAATATCAATTAAAGCCTGTGGTGTAGATGGAAGCAATGCTTTCATGGAAGAAGCATGGTAATTTGTACGAACCGTTGGTCTGTAAATAACACCAAAGGAAGATTTTACTCTGTTTTCAAATTTTTCCGGTGTGTCACCATCAATCCATGAATTTTTTGCTTGTACGCTGATTGGATTTGCCACAAAAATAGTGGCTGCTAATGCAACTACTGTTGCAAGTGCTGTTAACTTCTTTAAAGTCTTTTTCATGATATACCCTCCTGTAACTGAACCTCGTGTCATATCGCATTGACTAATCCAGTCTATTTTACACATAAATCATCCCATTGGATACTTTCATAATACGCATTATTAGTGATTTATGTCAACTCTTTTTTGTGAAAAAAGGTCGTTTTTACCACATTTTTAAGGGTTTCTTAATAAATCAACAGCTTTCTAGCACAATTCCATGTGCAATCCCCGGAATAGTACGTCCTTCGTTAAAACTGGTTTTGGAAAGAAGTGCTCCTGTTGGCACAAACAGTACCCTCTTCCATTGCTTTTCTTTCAGCATTTTTAATACATATGCAGATAATGTTACTGCACTGCATCCACAACCGGAGCCTCCGCTTTCCGTACCTTGCGATTTACTGTATATTTCTATTCCGCAATCCATATGCTGTTTTTCAATATCAACACCTTTTTCTTTTAAAAGGTCAAGCAGGGCACGCTGCCCCACATTTCCCAAATCTCCTGTAATAATACGGTCATAATCATCCGGTATTCTGCCAAAATCTAATAAGTGCTGGTAAATCAAATCTGCCGCCGCCGGAGCCATACAACACCCCATATTCATTGAATCCTTCATTCCGGAATCTACTATTTTTCCATTTGTAATTCCCGTAATTTCTGCCCGATTTTTATTATTGACTTTATCAGTCACAACAAATGCTGCAGCTCCTGTCACTGTCCATGTACTACAGGGCGGTCTTTGATTTCCATATTCTAACGGATAGCGGAATTCTTTTTCCGCACCTGCAAAATGACTTGATGTGACACTTATGACATTTTCAGCATACCCTGCCGAAACCAGAACTGCTGCCAGCCCCAGAGTAAGTCCGCATGTCGAACATGCTCCGTACATTCCTATAAACGGTATTGCTCGTCCTGCATTTCCAAAAGTAGATGCCGTACATTGACCAAGTAAGTCTCCTGCCAATATATAAGAAATATCATTTTCCGTCATAGATGCCTTTCCCAGTGCCAGCGTAACGGCTTCCTTCTGCAACACGCTTTCTGCCTCTTCCCAAGTATTACATCCAAACAAGTCATTTGCTCCGGTAACGTCAAACAGCTTTCCCAAAGGACCTTCCGATTCCTTTTTTCCAACTATGCTTGCACTTTCTTTTATATAGACTGCATTAGTCAACTCTATACTCTGCTTTCCTATTTTTCTATTTGTTTTTTCCATAAAAAACCTCCTTGTACTTAATCCTATTATGTACAAGGAGGTTTCTTTTTAGTCTTATATATTCCAATTATTACAAGTATGTAACTGTTTAGCGAATCATATCTGCTGTAATTTCTGCAAGGGAATGGGCTCCGCACATTGCCATTGTATCTTCAAGCTCTGCACCAATCTTATTAATATACATCTGCACACCTTCTTCACCGCCACCATATAACGCAGTAACAAACGGACGACAAATAATTACGCCATGAGCTCCCATCGCAAGTGCTTTAAATACATCTGTACCGGAGCGAATACCGCCATCCACAAAGATTTTCATGGAATTACCTACTGCGGATGCAATTTCAGGAAGTACTTCTGCTGTGGATGGGCACTGATCCAATACACGTCCGCCATGATTAGATACTACAATTGCAGAAGCGCCGGCTTTTTTCGCTTTTAACGCTCCTTTCACTGTCATAACACCTTTTACAATAAATGGTGCTGCTGTCATCTTAGAAATTTCTCCAAGATCTGCAATGGATTTGCTTCCTGCCGGAGGAGTCATATTTTTCAGGAACGGAAGGCCTGCTGCATCCACATCCATTGCTACAGCAAACGCCCCCGAAACTCTTGCAAGCTCCATCTTTTCACGAATAGTTTCTAAATTCCATGGTTTAATTGTAGGAACACCTACTCCGCCTGCTGCTTCAATTGCTTTTGTTGCGTGAAGCATTACATCAGGATTCACACCATCTCCGGTAAAAGCAGCAATTCCTGCATCTGCACATGCTTTTACTAAAATGTTGTTATATGTCATATCGTTATATTTGTCCCCATAATGCAGATTTACCGCACCTACCGGTCCTGCAAAAAACGGATATTTAAATGTTTTTCCAAAAATGGATAAGGATGTATCTACCGGAATGTTTTCACAAATAGTATCCATATTTACTCGAATATTTTGCCACATATCATAATTGCGAATAGCAGTATCCCCTACTCCCTTCGCTCCCGGTCCCGGGATTTGATTTTTGCAGGCTTTTCCGTTACATACAGGACATGCCTTACAATACGAACCAATACATGTTCTTGCCTGTTCCATTAATTCCTGATAAGTCATACCATTTCTCCTTTTCTTTGTTTATTATCTTCTATAAATACGAATATACTTATCTTCATTTACTTGTGTATATCCGAAATCATTTTCTATATACTTCATCAGCCAGCCGTTTTCATCCGTCATAAGCTGACCATACCAGCAGTCCACAATAATGACATTCGGTTCCTTTTCCGGAAACATCTCCCAGTACTCCAGCAATCGCTCATCATACGGGGTTGGATTTACAATCGAATAGTGAGATAACTGTACATCTTTAAATAGATACTGAATTGTTCCCAGATTCATCACCTGATCTACCATAATGAGGACATTATCCCCATCCTGAATATACTGCTGCCAGGCTTCGTAATCACAGTTATATACATATGCTCCCATATAATTGGATATGGTAAGACCTGCCGGTCCTTCCTTCAATATACCACCACTTTGCAGCACATTATTATATCCTATGCCGGAACGGAGTGTATATCCCTTTCCAAAAATGGCTACCAGAGCCCAACACAATAGCACGATTCTTATTGCATTTCTTCCTGATGAAGCCTCTTTTTTCTCTTCATGCATTATATACAATATCATTCCGAAAAAGGTTGCTAGCATGGCATGCGGCAACGATTCTATCAAGGTTAAGTCCGTCAGATATAACACTGCTGCCAATGAAATAACAGAACCTAAAATGCCCATAAATAACACTTCTTGTAATAAAAGCGGCTTCTCTTCCTTTTCCATTTTGAAATATGCATATATTCCAAGTCCGGCAATAACCGTTATATGAAGCTGCATCGTTTCATATCCGGAATTCAATATTACCCAATATATCATCTGAACCACTAACGATACTAAAATCATCACATGGCATCTATTTGTGCTTTTTCCCTTCTTTGCACGTAAGAAGCCAATCAGATGAGCCAGTCCATAGCAAAGTAAGCAGAGTCCCAAAAGATAAGCACTACTTATCAGCAGTGAAATGAGCTTATGCGACGCTTTAATGGAATGCGTAATATCACCATTCACAATTAAAGAAAGCGTATTTAACAATCCCTCTACTGTATTATAGGAAAGCAGATATCCCAGATATGCTATGCCGCATAGTGCACACACCAAGGTAAAAAGCCCCATATCTTCCCATTTCCGTTCTCCCGAAAGCTTCCAGAATACATACAGCATAAACGGATACAAAATCAGACATGACGGATACGATAAAATGTTCCCAACAAGCATCCATGCCGCAAATATAATATAGATCCGTTTTCCTTTTACAGTACCATCTTCATTTCCGGCATAATAACGAAGTAAAACTAGAAACAGTAACGTAAAGAACCACACCTGCATCATGCCAAATTCCGGCATCATGATTTGTTTCGGAATCGTATTATAATAAATAAGTGCCAGCATCCATGCATATTCCGATTTTATATAGTTCTTTAACGTCTTATAAAAATACACACTAATCAGAAAATGTATGAGTGCTCCACAGGCCCTTAAATATAGAACAATGTACTTTGTTCCGAAAAGTGCCAGATACGGTTTCATCAAAATACTGCATAAAAATGCCGAAGACTGATGCGGCTCCCACATCCGATAAAACAATTTATCGCCTATCGCATTTCGATAGGACATAACAAGCTGATATTCTTCGTCCAGACCGAATGCAAAAAAGAGCATTTTCACTGTCGCAAAAATGCTCAAAACAATCAATATATTCCTAACACCTGTACTCATTAGGTCAATCTTTGTTTTTTTAATACTCATTGCTTTCCTTTTATCCGAAAGATTTATTGTTTCAAAATTCTCTTTCTACGGGTTATTTTTCCGCACTTCATTTACTTCATCCACAATATATGGCGGACGTGTTCTGGCTGCATCTAATGTTCTCCAGATATACTCTCCAAGTATACCAAGCATGAGCATAATCATACCTGATGCAAGAAGAATCACACACATAAGAGATGCCCAACCGGCAATCGGTGTTCCCTTTGTGAATTTTTCGATAAGCACACTAGTTAACAATATCACTGCTAATAAATCAAATGCAATTCCAAGCCCGGACATAAAACGCAATGGGAAATAGGAAAAGCTCATTACCGAATCCATTACCAGTTTTATCTTTTTGGAGAGTGTCCATCTGGACTGGCCTACTTCACGATCCTGACGGACGAAGTAAATCATATCTGTTTTGAATCCAACCCACATTACCTGAAGTGTCAGGGAAGAATTCTTTTCATCCAATCGCTCTAATACTTCAATTACTTTTCTGTCTACTAAATAGCAATCACATCCACCGGATGGCATATTTTTATTTACAAGCTTACGGATAATTGCATAATACATATTTGCAAAGAACACTTTTACCTTGTTTTCTTTACGCTCTTTGCGTACTGCAAGCACGACTTTATTCCCACGCTTCCAGCTTTCATACATTTCCAGTATTAATGTGGAGTCTTCCTGTAAATCAGCCTGCTTTGTCACAGCGCAATCGCCACTGCAAGCAGATAAGCCTGCAAGAAGTGCCGCATGTTCCCCGAAGTTTCTGGACAATTTTACACATTTGATATTTTCATCCTGCTCCCGTAGCTTATTCATAACAAGCCAGGAATCATCACCGGAGCCATCATCTACAAATACGATTTCGTACTCTTCCAGTTTATGCAATATTTTGGCTTTCATATCCTCGTATAAAAGCTCTAATGTATCCGAATTATAATAAACCGGAACAACAATTGATAATTTACTCATCTACTACTCCTAAATAATCACACTAATTCTTCATTCGCATCTCTTATTTTATTTTTATGCGTCTGCTTCGTTCATTTCTTTCTAGATATTATTTTTGATATACAATCCCATACGAGGTTTATTTAATTCCACGACGCAGGATTCTATACCATTATCTACTTTTACCTTACTGGTTCCGCATACATTAATCAGAACAATTTGCATCTGTTCTTCCAATTTCATGTTTTATCTCCAATTGTCAACAAGCTGCATTTCTCGACATAACGCTTTCCGTATCACTTCTTTTTATCGCTTCCACTCATTTATGACATCAATGACATATTTTTGTTCTTCGTCCTTCATTCCCGTATACATCGGAATAGAAAGCACTGTATTTGCGTATTCTTCCGTAATTGGAAAATCCCCCTCTTTATGTCCTAAGCCCTGATAAGCTTCTGCCAAATGCGGCGGAATAGGATAATGAATAATCGTTCCAATCCCATTCTGACTCAAATAGTCAATCAGTTCCTCTCTATATTTGGTACGAATCACATACTGATGCCATACTGTAATAGTATGTTCTCTCTGCTTCGGAAGAATAATATCAGGATGCTTCAATTCCGCATCATATCTTGCGGCTATCTTTTGTCGTTCTGTATTAATCTCATCCATATGCGGAAGTCTTACATTCAAAAGCCCTGCCTGCATCTCATCTAAACGGGAATTTGCACCAACCACTTTATTATAGTATCTCTTCTCGCTTCCATAATTACGGAATACTCTTGTATCTTCCGCAAGCTTATCCGAATTTGTTACGATTGCTCCTGCATCTCCGAATGCTCCCAGATTTTTAGATGGATAAAAAGAAAAACATCCAACATCTCCGAATGTACCGGTCATTTTTCCTTTATACATAGCACCATGCGACTGTGCACAATCCTCTATCAGCTTCAAGTCATACTTCTTACAGAGTGCTGTAATCTTATCCATATCAGCCACATGCCCATACAGGTGAACTACCATAATTGCTTTTGTCTTATCAGTAATCTTTTCCTCGATTTTATCAGCATCAATCTGATAATATTCATCCGGCTCCACAAAAATCGGAGTTGCCTGATTCATGGTAATTCCCATTACACTGGCAATATACGTATTACCCTGTACGATAACTTCATCCCCTGCTCCGATACCAAGCAGACGGCAGCCTATCCATAGCGCATCTAAACCATTTGCCAGTCCTACACAATGCTTTGCGCCGGTATAGGCAGCGAAAGACTCTTCAAAGCTCTTTAGCTCATTCCCCATGATATACCAGCCTGAACGAAGTACATCCACAGCTTTCTTTTCAAATTCTTCCTGATATTTTTCAAAACCGTAATCCATACGGTTTGGCATGATTTTCATATTACACTCCTTGCCTCTCACTTCAAAAAAGTGTGAGAAATCCGTTTTATTTATCTTTATATGCCCAAAATTTATTCAAAATAAAATTAAGCGGCACTGTCACACACAAATTCACAAGTGTTGCAACAAAGTGCGGAATACCAAATATACGCTCCTGTATATACAATAAAACTCCCATCAGTACCAGCTCTGTTAGTGCATAACTTGCATAAACCTTTGCAAGAGCCTTATACCAGGGTTGCTTCTCCTGCGTATCCTTATCAAATACAAATTTACTGTTTAACACAAATGAAATAAATACGGTAATTACGAAAGCAATAAAGTTACTTATCTGTTCATGCATATGAAACACATAGTAACAGCCATTATTAATACCATATGACAATACGGTGTTAATCGCTCCCACAATACCAAACTTTAAAAACTGCACCAATGATTCCGGTAATTTTTCCAAAAGCTTTTGCATATTAATTCAAACCATTCCTTCTATTAATCAACAATTGAGTACTGAAAGCATTCATATGCAAGTCTTAAGCCTTCTGCTATTTCTGCCGGTAAAAGTGCTCTTGCCACACATTTTTCCTCTGTAACAGAACCATCTTCCAGCAGTAAATATGCATAATCACCGTCAATTCTATTTACAATATAGTATTTTGTTTCCATTTATACATACTCCAATGCCTGTGCGATATCGTCAATTAAATCCTGCGCATTTTCAAGACCACACGAATATCTAACTAAATCAGGATATACACCACATGCTTCTAATTCTTCATCAGACATCTGTCTGTGTGTTGCACTTGCCGGATGGAGGCAACATGTTCTCGCATCAGCCACATGTGTCTCGATTGCACCAAGCTTCATATGTTTCATAAAGGTTTCCGCTGCTTTTCTGCCACCCTTTACGCCAAAGCTCACAACGCCACAAGAACCGTTTGGCAGATATTTCACTGCAAGGTCATGATACTTATCCCCTTCCAGACCACAATAATTTACATATGCAATCTTTTCATGGTTATTTAAAAACTCAGCAACTGCCTGGCCGTTTTCACAATGTCTCTTCATTCTTACATGAAGACTTTCCAAACCAAGATTTAAAAGGAATGCGTTCTGAGGTGCCTGAATAGAGCCTAAATCTCTCATAAGCTGTGCTGTCGCCTTTGTAATAAATGCACCTTCCAAACCAAATCTTTCTACATAAGTTACGCCATGATAGCTGTCATCCGGTGTACAAAGTCCCGGATATTTGTCTGCGTATTTTCTCCAGTCAAATTTTCCGGAGTCAACGATACATCCGCCTACACCTGCACCGTGACCATCCATATACTTTGTAGTAGAATGTGTCACAATATCAGCTCCCCATTCGATTGGACGACAATTAACCGGTGTCGGGAATGTATTATCTATAATAAGCGGCACGCCATGCTCATGCGCTGCCTTCGCAAATTTTTCAATATCTAAAACAGTAAGTGCCGGATTCGCAATTGTTTCTCCGAATACTGCCTTTGTATTTTCTCTAAATGCTGCATTAAGTTCTTCTTCGCTGCAGTCCGGGCTTACAAATGTAAATTCAATTCCCATCTTTTTCATTGTGACTGCAAACAAATTATAAGTTCCGCCATAAATAGCACTTGATGCTACTACGTGATCCCCACAATTCGCAATATTAAATACTGCATAGAAATTTGCTGCTTGTCCGGAGGAAGTAAGCATTGCAGCCGAACCACCTTCTAATTCACAAATCTTTTTAGCAACCGTATCGTTTGTCGGATTCTGCAATCTGGTATAAAAATAACCGGATGCTTCTAAATCAAACAACTTACCCATATCTTCACTTGTTGCATATTTAAATGTTGTACTCTGGATAATCGGAACCTGTCTTGGTTCTCCGTTTCCCGGTGTATATCCGCCTTGTACACATGTTGTTTCGATTCTATAGCTCATCTTTTTCCTCCTCATTTGCTCATTTTTCTTTGGCAAACCCTTACTTGTAGCATTATACCAAAAATATGTATAAACCACAATAAGAACAACTTTAAAAACAGCCCCCGCAAAACGGAGGCTGCTCAGAAAAAAATCAATCTTTTTGAAGCTGTTCAGCTAATGCATAGATTTCTTTTAATGCATTTGCAAATTCTGTCATGGCTGTTACTGCACCCACAGAAGATTCTGCACCTTGTGCGGAAGCCGCTGCTACCTGTTCACTTGTTGCAGAAAGCTGTGAAATGTTATCAGAAATCGTTTCTGTCGCATTAATGATTTCACCCATTACACGCTCTGTTACATCAATAATCTGTGCAAGCTGTGCAACCGTTTCATCAATCTGACCAAACATCTGCTGGGTTTCTTCAATCATTTCATTCTGTTTCTTTGTGGATTCTACAGATAATTCAATACTTTCTACCGCTTTATCGGCATCAAGATTTAATTCACTGATAATATTTGTAATCTTGTTGGAAGCATCCTTTGTCTGTTCGGAAAGCTGTCTGATTTCTTCTGCAACAACTGCAAAGCCTCTACCTGCTTCTCCTGCCCTTGCTGCTTCAATAGATGCATTGAGTGCAAGTAAGTTTGTTTGAGAAGAAATTCCAAGAATAATTCCAACGAAGTTTTCTACCTCTGTAATTCTTTCAGAAAGCTTCTTTGTTACTTCTACTGTTACTTCATTATTTTTTGCAACTGTCTCGGCATGTGCTTTCAAGCCATCTACCAAAACGCCTCCGGCTTCTACAGCTTTCTTTGTAGATGTACTTGCTGCCAGCATTTTTTCTGTTTCTATCTTGGCTTCATCTACATTGTCCTGAATAGCCGCACACATCATTGCCTGTGTCTGAACAGATTCTGCTGTACTTTCCGTACTGTCTGCAATTTCTTCCATTGCTGTATGATTGGTATCAATACTCTGCTTCAAAGTCTTAACAGAATCAGATGCATCATGGAAGTGCTGGATAATTGCATGTGCTGTCTCCTGCTTCATAATTGCATCTTCTTCCTGCTGATATGCCTGTCTTCTGATTTCATCCAGATTTTCATCAAAGAACTTCTGAATAATATACAATGATCTGATTGCTGCGAATATGGTAAGCAACAACACAAGTCCTGATATTAATGTGTTTTCAACAACAAACGTACCATTTACAAGCTGAATAATGAGTCTTGCCACAAAGCTGATACCCATAATAACCGTTCCCAGAACAGTAAGCCTTCTATTTAAATATGGAATACTCGACACCAAAATAGGTATCGCATAAAATGGTGTAAACGCATTTGAATTTAAGAGCATCAGCACTACATATGTTAGTGTAGCTCCTGCCATAATCATAATGGCTCCAGCCTTCACTTCACGAAAACGGATAAATGCAACTGTAACCAAAACCATTGAAACAAGTGCTGAAATAAACTGAATCAATAATGCTACTGTTGCTCCGGTAGTAAGAATGGCACCTGCCAAAATCAATACAATATATCCCAATACTACCATTACCACCGGATATATTGCGCCGCTTGCACGTCTGTATTGTTGTCTCGTCATATATATTCCTCCCCAATTCATATATTTTTAACCCCCTCCATTGTAGCACAAAAAAAACACCTTTTTCAATCCTTTGAAAAAGGTGTTTTCATGCGGGTGACAGGACTTGAACCTGCACGGTCGCCCGCCAGAACCTAAATCTGGTGCGTCTGCCAATTCCGCCACACCCGCGAACTACAGCAACCATATTTTAAAGTAATATTGCCACCGAGCAAACAATATGTTATCACAATGCTCTTTACATTGTCAAACGCTTTTGTCTTACAAAAATCATTCTGTTTTTATACTTTACTGATAATATCTCTGTAAATTTTAATCATGAAAATAACAGACATAATAAGCGACATCAGCTCTGCAATCGGGAAAGCCCACCATACCGCATTTACACCACCTATTTTGGCTAATATGTACGCTGCCGGCAATAATACAACAAGCTGTCTGCAAATAGAATTAATCATACTATATACAGCATTGCCAAGTGCCTGGAAAACAGAACCTGCCACAATACAGAAGCCTGCAATAATAAAATGAAGGCTAATGATTCGAAGCGCCGGAACTCCCATACTAAGCATATGCTCTGATGCATCAAACAGCATAAATAATTTGTCCGGTATAAGCTGGAATATAAGTGTTCCTATTACCATAATCGCAACGGCATATGTCACACTTAATTTAATCGTCTTAATCATACGTTTTCTGTGTCTTGCACCATAGTTGTATGCAATAATCGGTACCATACCGTTATTTAATCCGAAAATCGGCATAAAGATAAAGCTCTGAAGCTTAAAGTACACACCAAATACTGCAGCCGCAGTAGATGAGAAAGCTATTAAAATCTGGTTCATACCATATACCATGACAGAACCGATAGACTGCATTATTATAGAAGGAATTCCTACAACATAAATTCTTTTAATCGTATTTCCACATGGTCTAAAACCCTTTAAAGATACGTTTACTTCATAATTCTTCTTTTCATTAATAATAATTGCCATGATACCGGCTACAATCTGACCTGTTACCGTTGCAATAGCAGCTCCTGCCACGCCAAACTTTGGCATGCCCAGCAATCCGAATATTAAAATCGGGTCCAAAATCAGATTAACAATTGCTCCTGTAGCCTGTGTTATCATTGTATAGAACGTATTCCCCGTTGATTGGAGAAGTCGCTCAAAAATGAACTGCGTATAAATACCGATACTGCAGCAACATACTATAGAAAGATATTCCACCCCGTATGCCACAATTTCTACATCATTTGTCTGGCTTAAATAAAATGGTTTTACCGCAAAAATTCCGATTAACACAAAAACGAGCGCACTTACCACGGAAAGAAACACACCATTATTTGCCGCCTTATTTACTAGATTATAATCCTTCTCTCCTAATGACTTTGATAAAAGTGCATTTACACCAACACCCATTCCCGCGCCAAGTGCAACCATCAATGTCTGAAGCGGAAACGCCAATGAAACCGCTGTTAATGCATCTTCACTGATTCTTGCTACAAATATACTGTCTACAATATTGTAAAGAGCCTGTACAAGCATAGATGCCATCATCGGAAGTGTCATCGTCAATAACAGCTTGTTTTCAGGCATAACGCCCATCTTATTCTCTACCGGTTGAGTCATTTCCATAATCCATCTCCTCCATGGCAAGCATTCTCCTACTTGCTCTCACGTTTTCCAACATAATCCATGTCACAGCTTTCAAGTATACATTTATAAAAATTTTGTGTCAACAAAATAAAATTCTCTGCCACACAACAAAAACCGCAAATGCTGTATCCAGCGTTTGCGGTTATCTTTCTTAATGAGCCACCGGGGACTCGAACCCCGGACAACTTGATTAAAAGTCAAGTGCTCTACCACCTGAGCTAGTAGCCCATATCATATAAACAAATATCATATAAGAAACTGGGCTAGCTGGATTCGAACCAGCGAGTGCAGGAGTCAAAGTCCTGTGCCTTACCGCTTGGCGATAGCCCATTAGTGACCCTGATGCTTTCGAATCTTTGCTGACCAGCATCAATATATAAACTTGAGGGTGGGTAAAGGGACTCGAACCCTCGGCCTCCAGAGCCACAATCTGGCGCGCTAGCCAACTGCGCCATACCCACCATATGCATCTGTCAAGACGCTCAGCCACCAATCATTGATGACCAAATGTGCTCGAAGGGATTCGAACCCCCGACCCACGGCTTAGAAGGCCGTTGCTCTATCCAGCTGAGCTACGAACACATAATCCTTGTTCGGATCTTTCCATTTACAAATGGAAAGCGGGTGATGGGAATCGAACTCCCTACTCACTACCGCAAATGCCGATTTTACTAGAAAGGAGAACATTCAACACCTCATCCTCTCATCATCGTACCGGAATCGTACCGAATCAGCACTTTTAGAATATTATCATAGAGTATTTACGATGTCAACCATAATTTCAAAAAATTGAGAGGTGAATTTATATGAAAAACAGATTAATAAAACACAACGAATATATTGTTTCTGAAAATCTTTCTTCTTTATATATAATAAAAGTTTATATTTATATTCGCATAATCTTTATGTTTTTATCGTTCTTAATATTTATTACTGCATGCATCGCTATATTTGATATTGCCAAAGAACTACAGCACATTGCCTATCATTTATCAGACGGCAAATGTTGCGCTTTACATTTTTAAATACTATAATTATTACAATTAATCGAAAGGATTCTTACATATGAAAAAGAAATATATTACAATAATATTATTATCAACATTAATCTTATCTGGATGTTGTCTAAAACATGATTATTCTGAACCAACGTGTACTCAACCAGCTACATGTACTAAATGTGGAGAAACAGAGGGAGAAACACTGCCTCACACATGGATGGAAGCAAATTGTACAGAAGCAAAGCATTGTAGTGTTTGTAACCAAACTGAAGGAGAAAAACTAGCTCATAAATTTAGTGAACCTACATGTACAGAAGATGCTAAATGTTTAACATGTGGAGCTATTGGAGAAAAAGCAAAAGGTCATGATTTTAAAGAAGCAGACTATGTAAATCCTAAGACTTGTCAGTTATGTGGTTTAACAGAAGGTGAACCAAAGGAAAAACCAACACCAGAGAACATCACTCCTCAATCTTCAGTAGAAGATATGATTGCGGCTTATCCAGATGAAATAACACCAGAGTTACAAGCCAAACTTGATAGTATAACTAATTACTATGAACAAGATTTATTACCAGAGGAATTCTACAAAGAAGATATCTACAATACTCTTTACGGACCATCACAAGAGGAACTTCAAGCAGAGCTAGAGCGTTTACTCCAAGGCGCCACAAGCGGTTCAACTCAAAACAGTGAAACCGAAATCCCCGACGCCTTAAAAGCCCTCGAATCCAAACCAGGCGCTCCAGTAAAAGAATGGGACCCAAATTTCCAAGCATCTGAGAATGTAAGAGATATGCAAATATATTAATTTATAGGAACTACAGCATATTAAGAAGTGCAAGCCGAAGGACACACCCACACCAAGGTGTGTCTTTTTTCTTTGCATTAAACTGCCCCACGCGCCAAGGGCGTAGGCGTTGTTAGGACGACGACGTTTTGCGAGCCTGCGAGCAGATCGGCGAGGACGTGACGCCGTTAAACGCATGCGCAATGGGCAGTATTCCACGTAGTGGGGTTCACGGTTAGTATTACCCGTGAACTTTTGTGTTTTGTGTTAACACCTCTCAACCCCTCGTATATACTCCTCTCCCATCAACACACCCATCTTCAAAACTTCTGTGTTTGTGTTCAATACTATTAAAACATTTTTTATGTCAAATCCTGATATGTATTATATTAAATTGTGATATTATGGTAGTGTATTATAAATATATATTTGTGGGAGGATTTGTATGGGAAAATACAGACTTACTAAAACAGAAAAATTACAGATTAATTATTTCATCATCCGAGAAACTTATAAATTCATGGCAAAAATTGATAAAATCCCTCATGCAATGAACCGCTTTTACAGATACCTAAATATTAAACCCAATAATTATGATAAATTAGTGCAATTGGGTATAGGTTCTGTAGAACATACAAACGAGGAACTTATCAAGTGTGGCTATTCTGATACTTTATTCAGAAAAGATTCTCCAACTCTTATAAAAACAAGCGAATTATTATTAGATTCAACGTATGAATATCTTTTTAATAAGGCTGTTTCTCTGGAAGAATATCAACAGGATTTAGGAATGTATTTAGGTACTATAATGAATACCGATGATACTCTACTTGTTGAATGTACTAGAAAACTGATTAACAACGTTTACTCTGTATCTGAACCTGATGAAACATTAATGGATTTTATGGATATGATAGATGATTTAGAATATTCTGGACACACTCTCCAAAAAGATGTTATGCCTGAATTATTAGATGCGTATAAGCAATATAAAGCCAACATCCCAACTCTACAAAAAGATGAATAGAACCTGAACGAAATAAAACCCTTGCTCTTGTAGTATTAAGCTATAAGGCAGGGGTTTTTTTCTGGTTATTATGGGACATCTAACAAAAACTAACCTATTCCCTGAACGACTAAAAATCCCCCATTTCTTATAATGAACCCAAGATGAGCGTCATGCTTATCAAATAAAACTTAAGGAGGACAAAAAAGATGGCTTTTCCATTGCGAAATTTACATCTAAACTTGAGCACCGTGGCTCGAACCACAAATGCCAAGTCGATGCCAGTAAACGGTGTCAATGAAATCTATGAAAGGGATGAAAACGGACAGCGAACCGAACAGCTCAAAAATTTAGTTGTTGACTGTTCAGGTTATCGTGGTGCTACCTTAAGCGTCAAGTTTCCTGTTGAAATCAAGGATAAATTTGACGACTTAAAGAAAAGACTCGAAAACGATGTAACAATCGAAATCGCTTTTACAGGATTAAAGCTGACTGCTTATTCTTTAAAAGCAAATGACGGTTCAGTCTTATCAGGCGTATCTGCAAAAGCTGACGATTTTGATATCGTTTCAACCAATGCAGAAGACTTCGATATTGATGACGTAACAATTTAATACTGTGTTCCATAAACTGGGGGGCATGCACCAACGCCCCCTACTCCTTCAAATTTACAGGAGGTGAATACATCATGGAGGAAATTGTGGATTTATGTGATATTAATGCTGTTTTGGGTCCAGAAATTGTAGTTGTTACTGGTGCACATTTTCAGCATCTTAATGGTATTCGCATCTTCTACACTTTACGTATCGCTATGCGTGGTACAGCAGATACATTTCTGATTAAGTTTCCTGTTGAAGTAGGAAACGCTAAATGTTCTGAAATCAACAGATGTCTATCTAAG
This sequence comes from Lachnospiraceae bacterium, assembly GCA_015056725.1. Taxonomy (GTDB): domain Bacteria; phylum Bacillota; class Clostridia; order Lachnospirales; family Lachnospiraceae; genus 1XD8-76. The sequence goes on from SVFS01000027.1 coordinate 21,543, forward strand.
GAACCATTCGTGTTGGTTATAGTAGAAAATTTAGTCCTAAAAAAATACACTTTTCCAGCAAAAGACGGACAGCCTGAAAAAATTGTATATTCAGGCAAAGCAACAGACTTTGACTTTGTTAAATCAAGTGGGAGGTTTTAACTATGAAAAAAAGACTATCAAAAACAGATTTTATGTATCTCCAAATATTATATGCTATCTGGCGTCTGGTCATGTACTATTCGCACCTATTCCAGATAGATGTAAAAGAACCTGCAAAAACAGTTGCAGATATAACACAAAAAGATGGGGTAACCCATCTGCAAATAACATTCAGTCGAATCGAAAATTCTGAGATAGAATATTCGGCTTTAGAAATGAAAGATATTTTTAACGAATATCTTCGATACGTTCTGCTTCCAAACCAGAAACTGATACCACCATACCAAAATGGTACAGGTATCTACGACCTCATCGAGTCATTATATATTGATATGGTGTATCTGGCAGATTCATACATCCTTTTAGATGTAGTTTATATAGATAATCCTCTGGCATTTAAGTATGTCAGAGAGCAAGAAAAAATTCTTATATAAGGAGGTCTTTAATATGGACTATTTAAAAATGGGTATGGAATGGCTGTCCTCAAGCTATTCCAATTACCAAGAAAATCAGAGGAACTTACAACATCAGCGGGAAATGAATCAGCTACATTCAGAATGTAATTACGCACAATTGCATTTACAGTCTGCACTTGGGAATATATTGAAAACCGCAACTATATCCTCCCAATTATGTTCTATCCATTATCCAACAGATTTGATTATCTCGGGATATGATATCAGGACCGAAACAGCCGTTTATTCCTTTTCATGGATAAAAAGTGATTCTGAGCATATATATTCCCCTTCAGCTTGTCAAAAACTTAAACATAAAATCAATTCTGCCATAAATGCAGAAAGGTTTCGTTATCGTGCCATATTCCAGATTCTCAATGATTATGAAAAAATTGAGTTTGTGAATAACAACCGTGCACTCTATAACGGATTTCATGTAGTAGATGTTATTGATGATGTAGACAGTATTATCCTAAAAGTTACATTTGATTAAACCACAGCACCCTGAAATATGGGTGCTGTTTTAGTTCCACAAAAAACTCCATTAATCCTGAAAATATCTTTTTCCCAATTTATTATAATCAGCTTACAGCTGATAAATAAAACATAGAACTGCGCAGTTCCTGAAAGGAACAAATTATGAACAAAGAAAAGAAAAACTCTCGCAGCAGAAAATATCTGCTCACAATCAACAATCCTGACTCCCATCAGGTAACGCATCAGTCCATTACGGATGCTCTTGGAAATTATCATCTGAAATATCTTGCCATGTGTGATGAAACAGGTGGAGAATCCAAGACCTATCATACCCATGTGTATGTGTACTTTGAAAATGCTATACAGTTTCTGACCATGAAAAAGCTGTTTCCATCAGCTAATATCCTGACTGCATTAGGAACTTCATTAGAAAACAGAGCATATCTCTTAAAATCCAATCCTGAACATAACAAAAAACAGGATGGTTCATATGAATATAAAGATGCTTCTGGAAAGATTCATTATGGTATCAACCATACAGATACATTTGAAGAATACGGAGAGTGTCCAACAGAGGAACAAGGTAAACGTAACGATTTAGAACTTATGTATTCACTTGTAAAAGACGGATATACCAATGCTGAAATCTTGGAAATTTGTCCTACTACAGCAATCAAGCATATTGATAAGTTGAACAAGCTTCGTCATGCCTACCTGACAGATAAATATAAGGGAACCAGACGCCTTGATTTACAGGTTCACTACGTAACTGGAAAGACAGGTGCCGGAAAATCAAAAGATATCCTTGATGAATATTCCGATGAAAATTGTTACAGAGTTACAGACTATCAACATCCCTTTGACAGCTATCAAAATGAGCCTGTAATAGTGTTTGAAGAGTACCGCAGTTCACTACGACTTCAGGACATGTTGAATTATCTGGACATTTATCCTGTAACTCTTCCAGCTAGATACTCTCCAAAAGTAGGATGTTATACCACTGTTTTTGTGGTATCAAACTGGACTTTTGAACAGCAATACTCAGAACTGCAAAAAGACCCAGAACAAAAATCCTCTTATGAAGCATGGGTAAGACGATTTAACGGTCATGTAAAAGTCTATAGTGATTCTGGCATTATGACCTATAACACGATACAGGATTATTTAAACCGTGATGAACCGTTCCATTCAGTCGATAAAAATGAAGCTATGCCATTCGACTAATATTTCCTTGTTCACAAACGCTTAGCGTCTAAGCTGGCACAAAGCACTTAGAGGACGTATTTTGTCCTCTTATGTGCGACTGTCTGATACGGTTATTTGCTTACACATTTTTAGGGCTATAACCTGAACGTTTTGAACCTCCTAATTATATATACTTGTATTATCAGCTGATGCAAAAGAAACATTTTAAATGGAGGATATAAAAATGACAAATTCAACAACATGTGCAGTTAAAGGATTAACTAAAAGAGGTTACTTAGTAAGTCAGGCTATGAAACGTACTAGAGATTTTGATGAGATTATGGAAAAAGAAATTATAAGAAATACAGATGATACTATTAGATGCTATAAAGTAAAAAATGAGAACGGGGAAATTGTAGGTCACAAAATGGTAAATGTAAGTAAAAGTTTTCCCATCAGCGTTTCTACTCTGAAAAAAGAGGATGAAATTCAGGAAGAGATTCAGAGACAGTTAGACGAGGCTTATGCTTCTCTTGTTACTATCTAAATTGGTATGGGTGGTTTTCCACCCTTTCCAACTCGTTGTGGCTCGAGGGTCTATGTAGGTGCTAAAAAATTGAGGATGCTTGCCGTCTGGTCAGCCCGTCAAGGCATGCCAGCGCATCCTCAATCTCAAGATTAAGATTGATGTCAAGCCACCAAGAGCAAAAGCATAGACCATTATAAATATTATTTTGGAGGATAAAAACATGAAAGAAGTTCTAGTAAAAGACTTAGATATTAATCCTAAGGACGCAGTTATAACGGATTGCCCTATTAAAGAAATAGTCGGTAATAATATCGCGCGCTTGGTCTACATGGCTAATAATAATTTTGTCATAATCGCTACTCCATGGGATAAACTTAGTGAATGGCGTAATGAATACAATTCTGATAATCCTAACACTTGGCTACTAAGCGATTTATTCTATAATCTTCCATCATTATACATAATTCAATTTGACGGATGGATTTACGAAGAAGGTGTCGATTGTAGTGAACGTGACTATTTCAGTATCTATGGCTTTACACCGAATAAAGAATGTATCGAAGATATGGAAGAAGTAATGCATTGTAGATTTGAATTTGACATAGCATATGGTCGCATGTACAACTTCGACGAAAATTACAACATTATTACTCGAGGTATTTATGGATAAAATTATTTTAGGAATTCAGGAGTTGGAATCCGATAATCAAGATGGTACAATAATTATGGATGAAGTGTTGAATATGGTTAATATGAGAAAGAATATTCAACGAGTAAAAGCAATGCATCCTTATGAAATTCATTATACTGAAAAAAGCGGTTATTTTACAAATGTAGACGATGATACACAGCCAAGTGGAAAACGTAAAATAAGACGCTGTTCAGAAGATAGTTTATGGGATGCCTTGGTTAAATGGTACATTGACAATAAAAGAAATATTACTTTAAAAGAACTTTATGTTCAATGGCTTGACTGGAAACGAACTCCTACAAATCAGGATAATATCAAACGCATTCAAGCATCATGGTCTGCTTATTATCTGGATGAACCGTTAAGCAAAGATATTATCGAAAAACCGTTATGTAAAATAACGTCTCTAATGCTTCGCGAATGGTCTGAAAACCTATTGAAGAAATATTATCCAGTAGATAAAAAGAAATTTTCACGCATATTCCTGATTATGAATCAATGTTTTGAATATGCTTCCGATGAAGATATTGCTATCGTTCCTGAGAATGTATGGCAACGCGCACGAAAAAAAATCAACAAAGACTTGATTACCGAAAATCCTTTGCCTGCTGATGAAGAACAAGTTTTCACAGATGAAGAACGAAAGCAACTAAAACAAATGATTCGTAATGATTTAGTACGATACAAAAAACAGTCTTCTAGTGCCGGATTACAAATTCTATTTATGTTGGAAACTGCTTTAAGAATAGGTGAATGTACTGGCTTACGCAAGGAGGATATTCGCAACGGACGTATTTATATACGACGACAAGCGAATAATGAAGGGGTTAAAGAATGGACAAAATCCACAGCTGGATATCGTGATATTCCGTTAACTCAGGAAGCGCAAAGAATATTAGATGAAGTTGCAGTTTTTAATCAGGAACACGGATATACTGCTGATTGGATTTTTCAAAGTGCCAATCCCAAATATGATTACAGACTAAGTTATAATGCCGCTGACCGTAAGTTGCGAAAATTATGTAAAAGACTAGATACTGTAATAAAGAGTCCGCATAAACTCCGTAAGACCACTATTTCTACTCTATTGGATTCTAATTCTGTTTCGGCTCGTACAGTACAACGTTTTGCCGGACACAAAACAATAGACACCACTCTTGGCTTCTATTGTTACGAGCGTAAGAGTAAAGAAGAGCAGGCGAAAGCCATTGATTTAGCGCTTACGATTTAATTATTCAATCGTACCGGAACGTACCGTCGAAAATGATGAGCAAAAAAATGAGGAAGCCTTTAAAATCAAGACTTCCTTTAAAAATTAAAAAAGCGGGTGATGGGAATCGAACCCACGTATCCAGCTTGGAAGGCTGGTGTTCTACCATTGAACTACACCCGCATGTTAACACAAATCGGGGTGACAGGATTCGAACCTGCGACCTCCTGGTCCCAAACCAGGCGCTCTAGCCAAGCTGAGCCACACCCCGATATTCACTTTTTCCTGCATCGCGGTTTGCGCTTTCCCCGTGACGCAAAAACTATTATATCCAAAGGGCCATCCTCTGTCAATACATTTTTTTAACTTTTTCCATATTTTTTTCAGAGCAATTATTTCAAATAAAATAGCTCAAACGACACTTCTTTCTTGTTATCTATTTCCATAAGTACGTATGACGGAAGTCTGCCCTCTTGTCTTGGATATGTAAGGCTTCCCGGATTAATCGCAATGATTTTCTCATTCCTATCAATAACAGGTCTGTGTGTATGTCCGTACATCACAATATCATATCCTCTTGCCGAAGCTTCCTGTTTTAGAAATTCATGATTCATAGATACGTAATAATGATGTCCATGTGTCACCAGAATTTTATATCCTTCCAGTTTTAATTCTTTTTCCTGATTCAGCCCTGAGAAAAAATCATTATTACCGGCCACCATCACGATAGGGCAATCTGCCATACGCCTTGTAACTTCCTCGAATTCTTCTTCCTGACCTTCCACATCACCGCAATGTATTACCAAATCCACCGGCAGAGCACGTTCCAAAGCCTCATAATAATTACTTCCGTATCGATGTGTATCACTTACAATGAGTACCTTCATTACATTTTCTCCTGCATTTTCACACTAATTGCACGAAGAGCTTTTCCTCTGTGACTAATTTCATTCTTTTCTTCCGGGGAAATATCCGCACTGGTGCAGCCAAATTCCGGCAAATAAAAAATCGGGTCATACCCAAATCCATTTGCACCGCTGGGTTCATATGCAATACGTCCTTCCATCGCCTCCTGTACGGTCAGAAGCGTACCATCCGGATAAACAGCCGCTACAGCACATACGAATCGTGCCGTTCTCTTTTCATCCTTTACACCGTCAAGACGATGAATCAGATTCCAGTTTTTTTCTTCATAAGATGTATCATGTCCCATATATCTTGCCGAATATACCCCCGGCTCACCGTTTAAAGCATCAATTACAAGTCCCGAATCATCTGCCATAACAACAGCATCCGAAAAAGCTTCTGTCTGTGCTACAAGAGCCGCAATTTCTTTGGCTTTTATTTTTGCATTTGCAATAAAAGTAGCTCCGTCTTCCGTTACATCCACATCAATTCCCGCTTCTTTCATGGTGTATACTTCTACATCCATATCTTTCATAATCTCTTTAATTTCTCTTACTTTCCCCTGATTCCCTGTTGCAAATACAATCTTCACTTCTAATCTCCCATACAATCTTTTTCTATTGTGCCTCTATCATTTCATACGCCTTGGAAACCCCATTCCATACTGCCGTCGTTATTTTTTCCTGATAAGAAGGCTGTTCCATATAACTATATTCCTGTTTATTGCTTGCATGTCCCGGACACACGATAACTGCCGGTATTTTTAGATTTTCCAAAACCGGATTCTCTTCACTCTCGATAACTCCTCCTGCTTTCCCCTGAACAGCAGTTACAATTTCCTTTTGCAAAATATCTGCCAGTGTTACATTACTGATATACGGTCTGAAATAAGAGGTATCACACATCGTTATCGTTCCAAAATCCTCCGGGTTATCCGCAGACATATACAATCCCATTCCAAGATACATGTTTGCCTCCAGCTGTTCTATCAGTTCGAGTTTTTTTGCATCTTCAAGAGTTTTCCCTTGATCTTCCAAATGATATACACGTACTCCGTTTTCTTCCAGTTTTACCTGTACCATCTCTGTAATGTCATGAAGTAATATCTGAACAGATGGCGGTAGCTCCTCTTTCCCCACTTCGTCCAAAATGACAATCCTGTCATATTTGTCCGATGGCTTATACAGATTCACTTTCAAATAACCATTTTCCAGAAAACTTTCATACTCATATACCTCTGTCAACTGTATATGAATCGTAATCTTTTCTGTCTCTTCCCAGAACATTGCCGACTCAATCGCAGAAATATAGCCTTCAATATATTCACTTTCATAATTACTACCGGTCACTCCCTGTAACGTAATAACCAGCTTCTGATCATTATAAATGTTCTCTATCGTTATCTTCTCTGCTGTCGTACCTGCCGGAAGCGGAACTTTAAAAGCCGCTCCACCCGCATATGCTTCCTTCATGGTAATCAGTTTCCCCGTTACCTCTTTCGGTGCATAGTTTTGATTTTTATCCGGTCCCGACTGTGCTATAACAACTACCCTGTTATGTCCCATATAAATAATGACACACATAGATACGGTAATGAACACGCTACAAAAGAATGCCATTAGTTTCATTAATTTTTGCATTCCCTGTCCTTTAACTGTCTTAATTCATATTCTCTCTTGATTTTCTCGGCGGTTTCGGTCCCATATACTGATAAAAATATGTTTTCATCATTCCATTGTATATTTTACGATTCTTATCTGCTTTACGGCCAATATCATTCTCTGCTTTATCATATGCCGTAATCATATACATAGACCATGAATCCAGACCCCGATATCGCTCACCTATCATACGATATAACTGTGGTAAATCCTTCTTCTCTTCCAAACGTTCCCCATAAGGCGGATTGGTAATAATAAAGCCATATTTCTTAGGATGACTCAATTCCGATACACTTCGTTTCTGAAAATGAATCATGTGATCCACACCGGCAAGACGCGCATTTTCGCGTGATACGGCCACCATTGCATCATCGATATCATATCCCTGTATATCCGTTTTTACAGATAAATCCAACAAATCATTCGCCTCATCTATCGTATCATACCAAAGCTTACGTGAAATGAAATGTGACCAGTTCTCGGATAAAAATTCCCGATTCATACCCGGAGCCATATTTGCTGCCATCATTGCTGCTTCAATCGGAAATGTACCACTTCCGCAAAACGGATCCACCAGTATTCTTTCCTTATTCCATGGTGTCAGCATGATAAGTGCCGCCGCAAGATTTTCTGCAATCGGAGCTTTTGCTTTCAGTTTACGATATCCTCGTTTATGCAACGAATCCCCTGTTGTATCCAGTCCAACTGTTACAACATCCCTCATCAGAAAAACTCTGACCGGAAAGCTCTCTCCGTCTTCTTTAAACCAATTAATATGATATACGTTTTTCAGACGCTCTACCATTGCTTTTTTCATAATAGATTGGATATCCGACGGGCTAAACAGTTTACTCTTTACACTAGCGGCCTTAGCCACCCAAAACTTACCATCCTGCGGAATAAATTCCTCCCATGCAAGAGATTTCGTCCCTTGAAACAGTTCCTCAAAAGTAGTAGCCGTAAAGCTTCCCACTTTAATTAAGACACGTTCTGCCGTCCGCAAAAACACATTTGCGCGGCAAATCGCATCTTCATCACCGATAAAAGTAACTCTTCCATCTTCTACCTGAGATATTTCATATCCCAAATCCATTATTTCTTTTTTTAATACTGCTTCCAGCCCAAAATGACATGGTGCAATCAACTCTAATCTTCTCATAACACCATCTTATTCGACACGTATTTTCATGTCAAGCCTTAAACGGATTGCTCGTAATCCGCTGCATTAAACGGAATACTTGTAATCCGTTGCCACATAGAAAAAGGAAGCACTTTTGTGCTTCCTCTCCCTACTTAATATTTGTTAGAATTTTTTTCGTTGCTGGCATTTTCAGAAGTTGTCTTGTTTGTGTTCTTCTGAGATTCCTGCTGAGTTTTCATGCTGTTTTTGTTGTTTGAATTGTTGTTAGCATTGTTTTTGTTCTGATTTGTTTCATTTTTGGACATTATAAAATTCCTCCTGTAATTTTGATTACAGTGTTAGTATGTCCTTTTCTTCATTCTATATACATTTTCAAAACAATTTTATTTTTCGGTACTGTTTTACCTCCTGCGAAACATGCGCTGTATATATACGATAATTACTATCAGTAATATAAACGGTAAAACCAGACCGATTATATGTGCAACCAGGAAAAAAATACCAACCAAAACAAAAACTGTTACAATTGTACGCAACCATGATGGCAAACCAATAAACCACTTCAAAAAGCCACCACTTTTCCTATGTTCCTCATGCAGTTGCTTCTCATAGATACTTCCGGTACTTTCCTGTTCTTTCCCTGCATTTTTATTTGTCGTAATTACGGTTTTTGCAAGCAGTCTGGGATTCCCAAGTTCTGCCAAAACTTCTTCCTCAGATTTTCCCTGACGTTTTTGCGTTTCAATATATTCATCATAATAACGAACGTTCTCTTCTATAATATATGCCGGTACCTGTCCGGAAAGTGCTGCTCTAAACTTTTGCAAAAATTCTTTTTTATCCATTCCTATCCTTTCACGCCACCAAGAGCTACGCCGGCGATGATATACTTCGATAACAGGAAGTATACCACAAACAGCGGCAGTACCGTAAGGGTTAATCCCATATATACTGCACCGTACTCTGTCTTATAGATATCTCCCTTTAATAAGCTTACCATGATCGGCATCGTATACTTATCCTGGTTCGTTAACAGAATCAGTGGTAAAAACAGGTTGTTCCAGGTCGATACGAATGTAAAGATTG
>SVFS01000112.1 GCA_015056725.1 Lachnospiraceae bacterium
AAATTGTTATACCGACCATTATCAGTGTCGTACTTGTATGTGGTCTGCGTGTAGCGTGGCTCATGGTTGTGTTGCCATATAAAAATACAATGGAAGCAGTTATGATGTGTTATCCGATTACCTGGGTAGCGGCAGGCATTGCGTTTATTATTTATTACCTACATGTATTGCGTGGGATGAAAAAGACCGTAGTATTGTAGCAAGGATTGGTATTATAGTAAGGATTGGAAAAAGAAATGATTACGGATTGTCAAAAGGGAATAAAAGTAGATTACATGAAGTATAAGAAGGAAGCTTATACGTGGGCACAGGCACTTTGCAAATATGCAGGTGCAGACGAAGTCTTTTGTGAAGATTTTTGGGATAGATTGCAAAAGGATGAAGAAATATATGAAGAGTTTGTGTACTACATGCTCTATCAGGACTTCTTATATAAAGTGAAAATAGAAGGGTATGGTCTGGTGGATTTGATGATATTTCAAATCGATAGATTTCGTGCGGTCATGGATCAAGATGTAGCGGATATGCGTCATAATAAAGATAAAATGCTACTCATGGCATTTAACAGTCTGTTACAGATGCGTAAGAATCCGGAGCCGTTTTTGGAACTGTTTAGAACACAGACAGGTACGGATTATCCGGGAAAATATTAAATAATTTTCGGAATACGATAATAGAAGAAGATGATAATAGAAAGGGTAGCTGAATTTGAATATTATTACCTTAGAACAAATTACAAAGGTATATACAGAAAGAAAACTTTTTGATCAAACGGATTTCTTTATGCAGGAAGGTGAAAAGATTGGTGTTGTCGGAATCAACGGAACCGGCAAATCTACACTTCTTCGCATTTTGGCGGGAGAAGAAGTTCCTGATGAAGGAAAAGTTGTTTTGGCAGGGCATTTGGTAGTAAAGTATTTGCCACAGCATCCAAATTATAATCCGGAAGATGATATGCTTAGCTGCATTGCAGGAAACGCACAAGGAGCAGAGCGTGTTGAAATTGAGACAAAAGCAAGAACCATGCTGACGAAGCTTGGAATCACAAACTTTGACCAAAAAGCAGGTGAGCTTTCGGGTGGACAGTTAAAAAGAGTAGCGCTTGTGGAAACACTCCTAGCACCGGCGGATGTTCTGCTATTGGACGAACCGACGAACCATTTAGACTACGAAATGACAGAATGGCTTGAAGAAACACTGCGTAACTTTAGAGGTTCTATCATCATGGTAACGCATGACAGATATTTTCTGGATAGTGTTTGTAATCGTATTATTGAGCTGGATAAAGGGAAGATTTACTCTTATCAGGAAAATTATTCCGGCTTTTTACAATTGAAAGCAGAGCGTGAAGAAATGGAGCTGGCATCCCATAGAAAGCTCACGTCTCTTTATAAGACGGAGCTTGCATGGATTAAAAGAGGGGCCAGGGCAAGAACGACAAAGCAGAAATTCCGAGTGAATCGGTTTGAAGAACTGAAAAATGCAAAAGCACCGGAAACGGACGGAAAGGTTGAACTGGGATCTATCACAACCAGAATGGGACGAACGACGGTAGAACTGGAGCATATTTATAAAGCATATGGCGAACGTGTGCTGATTCGTGATTTTTCTTATATTTTTCTAAAGAATGACCGTATCGGGATTGTTGGAGCGAACGGTTGCGGAAAAACGACACTTATGAAAATCATAGCAGGCAGACTGGAAGCAGACGCAGGTAAGCTTACGATAGGACAGACAATCAAAATCGGATATTATAGTCAGATGATTGAAGATGCGCAGGCACAGATGAAACCGGAGATGCGTGTAATTGATTACATCAAAGAAGTGGCAGAATATGTGCTGACAACAGAAGGGAAAATTTCTGCAACAAGAATGCTGGAGAAATTCTTATTTCCGGCTTCCATGCAGTATGCACCGCTTCAAAAATTATCGGGTGGTGAAAAGCGCAGATTAATTTTATTGCGTGTCTTAATGGAATCGCCAAATGTACTTCTATTGGACGAGCCGACCAACGATCTGGATATTACGACATTGACAATTCTGGAAGATTATCTGGACCAGTTTCAGGGAATCGTGGTTATGGTAAGTCATGACAGATATTTCCTTGATCGAACAGTAGATAGGATTTTTGCATTTCAGTCGGATGGCAGTCTTAGACAATATGAAGGCGGCTATACGGACTATATGTTAAAGCGTATTGAAGAGGGAGCTGTTGTTGACGGTATCTTAGGACAAAAGCAACCTACGAAAGCAGAAGCTTCTAAAATTGCAGAGGAAAAAGAAAAAAGCAAAGAAGCCTGGAAACAGCTAAATGCAGCGAACCGTAAACGGAAATTTACGTTCCAGGAGCAACGTGACTATGAAACCATTGAAGACGAGATAGCAAAAATAGAAGACAGACTTGTTGCTATTGATGATGAAATGAGTAAATGCGCCAGTGATTTTGTGAAGTTAAATAAACTAACGCAGGAGAAGGAAGAAATGGAGCAGACTCTGGAAGAGAAGATGGACAGGTGGATGTACTTAGAGCAACTGGCTGAGGAAATCGGAGCACCATTGTAGATGTGATTGGAAGGTTTGAATTCAAAGGATGAAATAAAGTATGAAGAACACAAAGAAAGAACTAATCAGAACCATTAAATTTGTATTATTTTCAGCAAGCGCAGGGATTATTCAGGTACTTAGCTTTACACTTATGGAAGAAGGATTTCATTTGACTCATTGGATTTCTTATCTGATATCCCTTGTACTGTCCGTAGTGTGGAATTTTACGCTGAATCGTAAGTTTACGTTTTATTCGGCAAATAATATACCTATCGCAATGATGAAGGTGGCTGTCTTCTATGCTGTTTTCACGCCGTTATCGACCTGGTGGACGGCTGTCCTCACAGGAGCAAATGTAGGCTGGAATGAATATTTGGTTTTGGCGGGAACTATGGCCATTAATTTTGTGACAGAGTACTTATATGACAGATTTATTGTATTTGGCAAAAGTATTGATAGTGCGAAGAAATAAATCAACCAAAGTATCACGCAGCTAATTTAGAAAGAAAAGAGGAAGTAAAAATGGAGTCCATGAAAGATTTTGAAAGAGAATTAGAAGCGTCTTTCCGTAAAATTGAGGAAGGCGATATTATTACGGGAACGGTTATTGATATTACAGAGGAAGAGGTGACGTTAGACCTCAGATATTATGCACAGGGAATTATTCCGGTTGCAAATCTTAGTAATGATCCGAATTATCAGGTGTTTGAACAGCTTCATGAAGGTGATGTAATATCAGCAACGGTTGTAAAACGTGATGATGGACAAGGAAATATTTTGTTATCCATGAAAGAAGCAAATGATGTGCTTGCGTGGGATACGTTGGAAAAAATGCAGGCAGAGGAGATGGTTGTAACTGTAAAAGTCAGCCAAAGTGTTCCTAGCGGTGTCGTAGCATATCTGGAGGGAATCAGAGGTTTTATTCCAGCTTCCCAGATTGATGAGGAGTATGTAGAAGATACGGAAAGCTATGTGGGAAAAACGTTAGAAGTAAAAGTGATTACCGTAGATAAAGAGAAAGAAAAGCTTATTTTATCTGCACGTGCCGTTATCAAAGAACGTGTGGAAGAAGAAAGGAATCATCAGATTTCCATGCTTGTACCGGGAACTGTTATGGAAGGAAAGGTAGAAAGTTTACAACCGTATGGAGCTTTTATCAATTTAGGAAACGGACTTTCCGGTCTGGTTCATATTTCACAAATCAGTCAGAAACGTATCAGCAAACCGTCGGAAGTATTGAAAGAAGGTCAGACGGTAAAAGTAAAACTGCTTAATACAAACGACAACAAAATCAGCCTTAGTATGAAAGCTTTGGAAGAAGAAATGGTTGATACAGATGATGAAGTGATGAAAGACTTGGAACAGTATACGGAGAAAGAAAGTGTAGGAAGTTCCTTGGGAGATTTGTTTGCTAAACTGAATCTGAAATAACACAAAGGCTAACTTAAAATATAGAATGGAGTTTTGA
>SVFS01000028.1 GCA_015056725.1 Lachnospiraceae bacterium
GTCCGCCACTAAGTTTTAAAGTTTCCATCCGAAAACTTCCACTTTAAAACTCCGTTCGACTTGCATGTGTTAAGCACGCCGCCAGCGTTCATCCTGAGCCAGGATCAAACTCTCTTGTTTAATCTTTCTTCTGGTCCCAAAATTGCTCTCTGGCTTTTTTGTTTCCTCGTTTTACTGTTTAAGGTCGTTCATACATTCGTTGCTTGTATTTACGTCTTCGCTTTTTGAATCTTCTTCTGAATCTTCTAATAGATTCTACCGTTAGGTTTTTCTCTCTTTTTTAGAATTTTCAGGGTTGCATTACTGTTTATTTGTCAAGGTTCTTCGCACCTCTTTGCAAAGCATTATTTGCGGTGTGCGACTTTCATATAATAGCATTTGCTTTAACGATTGTCAACGGTTTTCTTAAAGAATTTTTTGATTTTTCTTTAATATAGAAATAGGCTCTGTCGACGGTGGAAAAATATCGATTATCTTTTGTAAACCCTCATGTAACATGTTGTTTTCATATAGGAAATTCACAAATACATTCTGCCTTGCTCCATCTAATATAAGCACGTTTCCTACATACACTTCAACACTTGTAAGTAGTGTAAAGACTGCCCATGCAATGACAGTTGCCTCTACCACTCCCGCCAGAAATCCAAACAGCTTATTCAAACTGCTTAGCAATGGGAGCTTAGCGATAAACCCAAGTGAACAAATTACTATCTTTATAACTTTCCACGCAATCAACAGGATCATTAATATAATGCCCGTTACCAGAAAAGCTATTACATTTTTCAAAAGAATACTTTCAATTAATGTTACCAAAGTAATTACTGCAACAGAAATCAGTAATATACTTGCAAGAGCTCCCATCTCTTCAATAAGACCTCTTTTTATTCCCTGATATATTCTCCATATATATATCAGTAGTATTATTATAAGAATAATCTGCATCCGTTTCTTCCCACATTACTTCTTTATTTTAATTGCAGGTTTTGTATTACATCATTCGATACAAGTGTCAGTTTGTCCACTTGTGTTCCCGGAATTATCATATTGATACTTTTTTCCATCGTCCCTGCATATTTCTGAATGCCAAACGTATTATAAATCGAACATTCGGCTTCACCATAAATATAAATATTCTCTCCGGACAGCACAATGTTTTTATAATCCATGTCAAATCCCTGATTCAGCACATTCGTGCCCTGACTGTCATAGATATGAAGCATATATTTTGAAGTTCCCGTTGTATCATATGTAACAAGCCCAACATATTTTTCGTTGTGATAAACCGCCTGAACTTCCTCCTGTAGCAAAACCTCAGCTTTGCTCACCGGCTTCTGAGCTCCTTCGTAAAACATTAATCTGTCATCCGCAAGTGCATATGCCAATTCCGAACTCATAAATTCTACATGCGGTACGATAGTCTGATAGTCGTATCCACTCATATAATTATCAAGTTCATTTTGCCCGACTTCTCCAAAATTATAAAAAGCCACACTTGATTTCATGCTACCATCCTGCGGTGCAAGATAAGACACCGCCGCAAGCATACTGTTTGGAGAAATATCCACATCTACAGGATAACCGCTCTGACTCATCGTCGTTCTAAAAGTTACCGGTGCTTCTCCCTTACTATTATATACATGCACCCATGTAACATCCGAATCATCCAGAACTGCTGCCACCACACCGTTTGTTGCTACCGAAAGATCTCTAATCGGCAAATTCGTAGAAATTGTAGACAGACATTTTTCTGTATTCATAATATAAATTTGTCTACCATTATAATCTCCGATAGCCACCGCATTTTCGCAAATTGCTACAATCGGATTTTGCATTTCATATGTCTGATTCCAAATTGCTTTTCCTTTTGTGTCACTACAGCTTGCACCATCATTACTATATGTCAAAATGCAATCTCCAAGCATCAGCGTTTTGGCACTGGATGATGTTTGTCTCGGATGAGAACTAAGTAACTCTGTCATCGTATAAATGCGGTTTTTTTGTCCAATCCAAAGGATTGCCGCAACAGCCACAAGAATAACAAGCACAAGAATCGTTGCATATATTTTTCGGAGTCTATGTTTTACAATTTTATTCGCGTAATGCTCTCTGTCTTTTCCTCGCATAAAAAATCCTTTAAAATAATTCTTGTTTACAGACTTTTACTGTAGCACAAACACAGCAAAAAGTCACTAGATGCACGTAGAAAAAGGGATATGTTTCCATATCCCTTTCCTCATTCTTTCCATTATTAGTATATTAAACAAACTGGTAAATAGTTGTTGATGTATATTTTCTGTCCGGTCCGAATACTACATCCGGGAAGTTTTCTTTGTTAATAGAATCCGGGAAGTACTGTGTCTCTAACGCAAGACCTACTCGGTTCCGATATTTTGCTCCGGCTTTTCCTTCCTGTTCGCCTAAGAAATTACCTGCATAGAATTGAATTCCCGGAAGTGTTGTAAACACTTTCATGCATCTGCTTGTTCCAGGAGCAGTTACAACAGCTGCCAGTTTGAGCTGTCCGTCAAAATCATCGATTACCCAGTTATGGTCGTATCCGCCACCTAATATAAGCTGTTCAAAATCAGCATCAATTCTATCACCGATTCTTGTCGGAGCTTTGAAATCCATCGGTGTTCCTTCAACCGGTGCAATTTCTCCCGTTGGAATAGAACCTGCTACTACAGGTGTATAATTGGATGCCTTTAAGCATAATACATGGCCTTCAATACTTACTTCTTTATCCTGTCCGCACAAATTGAAATAGCTGTGGTTTGTCGGATTCAGAATCGTTTTCTTATCACTGGATGCAAAATAGTCCATACGGAGCTCATTAGCATCTGTCAAGCTATATACGATTTCGCATGTTCTCTTTCCCGGAAATCCCATTGCGCCATCTTCTTCTGTAATAAAGAAACGTAAGCTGTTTGCAGATTCTTCCACATCAAACATTCTTGCATGATAGCCCTGAAGCTTATCACTATGTAAATTATTCACACCTTCATTTACCGGTACATGATATTCTACACCATCAATGGAAAAAGTTGCTTTGTCAATTCTGTTTGCATTTGGTCCGATTGCTGCTCCTAAAAAACCCGGATTTTCATAATATGGTTCTAATGTGTCATGTCCTAAAACCACATCTGCCAATACGCCTTCTGCATCTTTTACCCAAAGCTCTGTCAGAATCGCTCCGTAGTTAATAAACTTTACTTTCATTCCGTTTGCATTTTCCAATGTGTACTCATATACGGTTTTTCCTGTTTTTTTGTCTGTGTCAAACACTCGTTTTGTAACGCTCATAACCCCTCCATTGTTCATTTTATGATTTTAGTTTTATAGTTCTATTCTTCCTTCCAACGCACGAAGCAATGTTACTTCGTCAATGTTTTCAAGGTCGCCGCCTACCGGTACTCCACTTGCAATCCGTGTCACCTTAATTCCTGTGGGTTTAATCAGCTTGCTGATATACATCGCTGTGGTTTCACCCTCCAGACTGGAATTTGTCGCAATAATGACTTCTTCTACATCACCTTCCAGACGCTTTACAAGTTCTTTCAGTTTGATATCTCCCGGTCCAATACCCAGCATCGGTGAAATCGAACCGTGAAGCACGTGATAAAGCCCCTCAAACTTTCCGGTCTTTTCATAGGCTGCCAAATCTCTTGGATTTTCCACCACCATAATCGTTTTGTGATTACGTTTTGGATTTGCACAAATCGGACATATTTCTTTATCCGTCAAGGTAAAGCAGCTTTCACAATATCTGACATTACTTTTTGCTTCTGTCAGAACACGTGCCAATTTTTCCACTCTGTCCGAAGGTAAATTGATGATGTAAAAAGCCAGTCTCTGTGCGGACTTCTCTCCGATTCCCGGTAGCGCTGCCAATTCTTCTATTAATTTATTGATGTGACCACTATATAATTCCATTAGAAGGATAAGCCTCCTAAACCTCCTGTCATTTTGCCCATCATTTCGCTGTTTGCGGCCTCAGCCATCTTTAATGCTTCGTTTGCTGCTGCCATTACTAAGTCTTCTAACATTTCAACATCATCAGGATCTACTACTTCCTGGGATAATTTTACTTTTGTGATTTCTTTTTTTCCTGTAACAGTTACTTCAACAGCTCCGCCACCTGCTTTTGCAGTAAATTCTTTTGTTTCTAATTCTTTCTGGCTTTCTTCCATTTGTCGCTGCATTCTCTGCGCCTGTTTCATTAAATTATTCATGTTTCCGGGCATTCCCATCATGCCACCCGGATATCCACCTCTTTTTGCCATATTAGCCTCCTTTATTTATCAGAACAGTTATACTTCCTGCTCAATTTCCATATTAATAAATGCTGTCAGGTCCGGATATAATGCATCTCTTTCCTGTTCGCTCTCTGTATTACGGATGTGTACTTCTACATTTTTTTCTATCATATTTGAGATGCTGTTTTCCAGTTCTTCTTTATGACCACCAGACATAATCCAATCATATGCTGATATATTTGCCATTGCAATAAGAAGTCTTCCTTCGTTATCTGTACTGACTCTGGCACTCTTTAAATACGTTTTCATCGGCTGTGGACTATCACCTACGATAGTTCCCCATCTGGCTGCAATCTGTTTGATCTCTTCCGGTATCGCCTTTGGAAAATCCGCTTTTTTCAAGGATTTTTTAACAGGATTTTCTTCTGCCGGGCTTGCCTGTGCCGACGATACAACAACACCATTTTCCAGTTTTTCCTCAAGCACTCTGATACGGTCAAGCAATGCATCTTCTGTTGTTTCCATCTGTGGACGGCACAGCTTAATGAGTGTCATTTCAATAAGTACTCTCTTTTGGGATGCCAGTCTTAACTGCCCTTGCAGCTCCGAAAGTACACGAATGTACCTCATGGCAATTTCCACATCTGCCATCTCCGCTTCTTCCTTCAATCTCGCAAGATTATCCGAAGAAATATCAATAACATTTTCTACTTCTCCGGAATCAGACGTTTTTACAAGTATCAGATTTCTAAGATACCATGTAAAATCGGACATAAACTGTACCAGTTCTCTTCCCTGCACAATTACTTCTTCCAACAGGGAAATACATCCAAGTACATCTGATGCAAGAATAGCACGTAAAAGTCTGCTGAATACCTCTGTATCCACAGCTCCCAGAACATCCAGTACTTTATCATATGTAAGCTCGCTTCCATAGTGGAATGCTATACACTGATCCATCAAACTGAGAGCATCTCGCATAGAGCCATCAGCAGTTTTTGCTATATAGTAAAGTGCTCTATCTTCTACCTGTACGTTTTCTTTTTCCATCAACTCTTTTAATCTGGCTGTAATTGTCTCGATGGAAATACGTTTAAAATCATATCTCTGACAACGGGATAAAATCGTAATCGGAATCTTATGAACTTCCGTTGTTGCCAATATGAATATAACATATGACGGTGGCTCTTCTAATGTTTTCAGAAGCGCATTGAATGCTCCTATGGAAAGCATATGAACTTCATCAATAATATAAACTTTATACTTTCCTTCCGCCGGCGAATAGGATACCTCTTCTACGATTTCACGAATATTGTCTACGCCATTATTGGATGCCGCATCAATTTCTATCACATTCATGCTGGAGCCGTTTGCAATCGCTTTACAGATAGCACACTCGCCACACGGACTACCGTCAACAGGCTGTTCACAGTTCACCGATTTTGCAAAAATCTTTGCAATCGTTGTTTTACCGGTTCCTCTTGTTCCTGTAAAAAGATATGCATGCCCTACACGTTCTGCCTTTATTTGATTTTTTAATGTTGCTACTATATGATCCTGTCCTTTTACATCATCAAATTTAGACGGACGGAACTTTCTGTAAAGAGCCGTATATGACATCTTCTGCTCCTTCTCAAATAAATCCCGCAGCCGCTTTGGACTGCGGGATTCCTACATTCATTCTTTTAAATTTATATCTTAAGCAGAGTTAATCTCCAAAGCTGATTCCAAGCATTTTTGCTTCCTGAATAATTTCTGCATCCGGTGCAACCATCTTCAGTTTTCCGGCTACATCTTCTAACGGAACTTTAACGATTTCACGGTTTCTATAACCTACCATAAAACCATATTCACCCTTCAGAATAAGTTTTCCGGCCTCTGCACCGAGTCTGCTTGCAAATACTCTGTCGTATGGACATGGACTTCCGCCTCTCTGTGTATGTCCAGGTACGGTTACTCGTACTTCTTTGCCGCATTTTTCCTGAATTCTTGCTGCTACTTCATAAGAAACGGATGGATACTGGCTGCTTTCCATTTTCTTCTTTAAGTCTTTTTTGGATAAAGCAGCATCTTCCTTGGAAATCGCACCTTCTGCTACTGCAAGAATCGTAAATCTGCTGCCGCGTTCATCTCTCTGCTTAATTGCTTCTACTACTTTGTCAATATCGTATGGAATTTCCGGAATGAGAATGATGTCCGCACCGCCTGCCATACCGGCATTTAATGTAAGCCATCCAACCTTGTGTCCCATAACTTCTACGATAAATACTCTTCCGTGAGAGGATGCTGTCGTATGGATACAATCGATACAGTCTGTCGCAATATCCACTGCACTCTGGAAACCAAAGGTCATGTCTGTTCCCCAAAGATCGTTATCGATTGTCTTAGGAAGTGTTACTACATTAAGGCCTTCTTCTCTAAGAAGGTTTGCTGTTTTATGTGTACCATTTCCGCCAAGAATCACAAGGCAGTCCAAACGAAGCTTATAATAGTTCTGCTTCATTGCCTCTACTTTATCCAGTCCATTTTCATCCGGCTCACGCATTAATTTAAAAGGAGTTCTGGAAGTACCAAGAATGGTTCCGCCCTTTGTCAGAATGCCGGAAAAATCAGCACCTGTCAGCATACGGAAGTTTCCATAAATAAGTCCCTTATAGCCATCTAAAAAACCATAGATTTCTACATCTTCACCACTATAAGCCAAACATTTTACCACGCCGCGCATCGCTGCATTTAATGCCTGACAATCTCCACCGGAAGTTAACATACCTATTCTTTTCATTTCAGTTCCTCCTTCTCAAGCCATATTCTATTCTTGTATAATCGTCTCTGTTTTTCGAGTCAAAATACTGATTTAAGTATAGTATAATTTTAGCACTATCACAAGATTTTATCCAAAGATTTATCATGCTTTTTCCTTGAATCCATATATTCTTTATGATAAACTACTTTAGGAATCAGGAGGATTGTCCGAGTGGTTTAAGGTGCAGCTCTCGAAAAGCTGTGTGCTTAACGGCACCGTGGGTTCGAATCCCATGTCCTCCGTTACTTGTCCCGATGCAAAGCATCGGGGCGTGGCTCCGTCGCGATAGCGATGGAGTTACCTTGTTTATTGAGGGGCCCACGAAGTGGGAAGATTCCTTAGGACACGGGCCCGCCGCGATAGCGGTGGGTTGTATAGCTCCGTCGCGATAGCGATGGGATATATTGCAAAAAAGCAGGCATAGCCTGCTTTTTCTATGTAATCTACATTCTCTTTTTCGCAAAAACCGTTCTCTTCCAGAAATCCATTGCCGGACCGAAAATAAGTGCCGCAATGATCGTACCTTCTCGCAATGTCCAGTCTGTGCCGAATATTAGTGTCAGTACAACACTGATGATCACAAGAACGATATCTATTTTCTGTCTCAGTTTCCCCATTGTTGTTCCGATTCTTTCCGCAATCAACTGAATGCAGCCTTCCATCGGAGTACGCATTAAATGAGTTTCCAAAACCATCACACAACCAAACGCTCCCACCAGAAATGCCACAACTGAAACTATCAGTCGGACAGGATACACCGCGAAAGAAACATCGGCAAGTACTGTATATAAAAAGAAATTCAAAACAGAACCACCAAGTGTCACATAAAGTATCTGCAACAGCTCTGTTTTACGGAAATTTTTCTTTTCAATAATAATTTGTCCTACAAAGAAGCTTCCGTGGAAAAGCATGGAAAAAGTTCCGACTTTAATATTAATAACATCGGCAATCGTTGCAATAGCAGCATCCACAGGAAGAACCCCAATGCCCGCTTTCATGGCAAATGCTACGGCGGCATATACGAGTACAATACCCATTAAAGTAAATGTTATTTTTTTCAACATGAGCGTATCCCTTTCTGTTTAAAGATGCTTTTTGCTTTCGATTTATAAAAGGCAACTTGCATCTCTCCTTATCTGTGCATTAAATTTACATACTATATTCTTTATTCTTGAGTTTCAAGAAACTCCAGTATTATTGTATTTGCATCAATTCCATTAAACTCTTCCCTTGGCCACGAATGATACCCCTCTTTTATAAGCAAATGCCACACCTGTTTTTTATTGTTTCTGCTTCCGTATTTTGATAAAACAGCTTCCGTACCTATCCCGTATAATTTCTCAAACTCTAAGCCATTGGATTTTGCCCAATATTCTATCACATCCTCAATTGCCGGCGCATTAGAATATTTTGCACTTCCATCAATGTTTTTGGGAACAACGTTATCTCTCTCACCGGTTATCTGAAAAAAACTTACTTCATTTAACGCTTTGCGTTTATCCCATATGCTTTCCGGCATCATTCCCGCCACGCTGACACACGCCGAAAAAGTGTCTTCCGCCTCCATCGCAAGGCGATGTGTCATAAATGCTCCATTGCTGAATCCCACTGCAAAAATACGTTTTTTATCTAGCGAATACTCTTTTTGTAAATACTCCGTCAATGCCACAAGAAACTCCACATCATTATTACCTTCCTCACCTAATCCTGAATTCCAACCAATCGATGAAGTCGAATCATTCGGATTGGCAGCACCTGTCACATATACGACAGCGTATCCGAGTGGATTGGCTTTTTCTTCAAAACAAACTGCTTTCCGAAAACTTTCAGCAGTTTCTCCATAACCATGTAGCATCACTACCAACGGCGCACCTCGAACGTTATCCGGTAATTCAACAATAAAATCATGCCGTACTCCATCAAAAAAGCAGGAATATTTATTATCTCTTTCCCAAACAACATTCTCTATGATTTTCAAATTTTGGTTTTTAAAAGAACATCCTATTAAGAATACAATCCCAATTATGATTGAACCTATTACTTTCCTTCTTTTCATATCTGTTCTTCTCTGTTATAACTTATAATTTCATGAAAGGACCGCAATAGCGGTCCTTTCTACTCTTTCATTCTACTGATTTCTATTACTGCTCTTCTGCGGCATATTAAAGTCAGGATGCTCTCCACATCCAAGATCCTGCTGCATACAGGTTAACATAATCATATCTTCGTCACTAATTGTAAAGTCAATCGGATTTAAGTTTGATTCCATTCTGGATTTTGTAGCTGATTTCAGAAGCATTGCGACGTCCATCTGAAGAAGGAACTGAATACTAAGCTGTGCTACCGTAACTCCATATTTTGCAGCTACTTCTTTTAAACGTGGGTCTTCTAATGTAGAGCGACGTCCTAATGGACTCCATGCCTGTGGCAATACGCCATTTTTCTTACAGTGATCTACAACTACATTCTGGGAATAACCCGGATGAAGTTCTACCTGATCCACTACCGGTTTAATTCTGCAGTTCGCCATAATATTATCTAAATGATGCGGGAAGAAATTGCTGAGACCAAGCCCTTTAATCAGACCTTCATCGTGCATTTCTTCCATTGCACGCCATGTATCAATATCAAGCTGCTTCCAATCTATGCTTTTATCATATGGTCTTGGCCAATGAATAATATACATATCCACATAATCAAGCTGTAATCTGTCTAAAGAACGCTTTAAGGCTTCCTTTGTACTTTCATAACCAAGCTCATCCAGCCATACCTTGGTTGCAATCTGTAATTCCTTTCTTGGAATCTGGCTATCTTTAATTGCGGCTCCCAAAGCTCGTTCCGTCTCATAGAAGGAAGCTGTATCAAAGTAGCGATACCCTACTTCCATAGCTGTGCGAAACATCGCTCTGCTGTCTTCTCCATCCGGATCATAGCATCCAAAACCAATTGCCGGGATTTCCATTCCGTTTGATAATTTGTACATTTTCATTGCCATACCTTACCTCCTTTAGTTCTTTACTGACTATTTCTTGTGTATGTTATAAAGCAGTTTCCATTTTCTTCAAAACGCTGTGTGGCATCGTTCATTCCGATTTTGTATACTTCGCCCCGTTCAGGGTCCATTACTACTACGTTTAATTCGTTGAAACCAATAACCAGCATTGCCACATCCTCTTCCAGAGTTACCAATACCGGTATATCCTGATTTGTATAATGAAGAATTGCATCCAGGCTACAACCTGTCAAGTCAAGCACTTGTATATCCGGAATGTTCTGCTGTAAGATTTCGATGGTTGTCTTTCCGTTATCCAGCATATATTGCGAATTTCGGTTAACACCTTCAAAAGACATCATCACATTTAAGCATACTGCAAGCTGACTCATCTGATCTGTTATCTGTTCTCCGGTAATTTTCATAATCTGATTACGTGTTACACGATTTCCTTTATACCAGACACATTTTCCCGCATCATTTATTACGACACCTGCTTTTTCATATGCACGGTTTACTGCCGTTGAAGCCTCTGCATAGATTCCTTCCAGGCCATGTGTTGTATACATGTAGAAGCTTTCTGTCTTATTCTCGCTCTCTTCCATGTACAACTTATTTTCTCCCTCAAACAGTACTTCCTTTGGTGTCAGACACTGTAAGGATTCAAAATCAATTTCGCTCTTTGTTTCCAGCTGTACAACCGTTTCAAGCACATCGATTACGACCGATTTAATCGTATTTTTGCCAACGTCCTCTTCCGCACTGTTCATAATCTGGTCGTTTGTAATTACCTGATATTCTCCTGTCTCCTCATCTTTCTGCACCCGGAGAAGTGTAATCTGGTTTTCCTGGACAATACAATCCGTCACATAAATATTCGGCTGTTCATATTCCTTCAATACTTGATTGTTTTCATTTTCAATCCGAATTTTATGCATAGGGAAAAAGATTCTTCCGGCACTATCCTTCTGGATATGATCTTTTTTTGCCATACCATAAATCAAATCATCCCCCATAAAACCAAGCGGCATCACATATTCATTATAACCGGCGGAAATCGTACTTGTCTTTCCGTTTACCATATTCATAAGGACAAGTTTTTCCGCACGATACTCATTTTCACCCAAGGTATAGACTACCATATGTCCGTCATCGGATACCTTGAAACTATTTTCCTTCAGATTGTTCTGAATTATTTTGCTCGTTTTTTCATCCAAATCAATTTCATAAATAGAACTGTTTAGGAATAAATAAAAGGTATTTGCATTTCCTGCATAACAGAGCTGGCTCATTTCCTGACAAAGAATCTGTGGTGATTTATCGTAAGAAATATACACCTGTTCTTCTATCGTATTTCGGCTACTATTGTAATAGTTTACCTGTACACCGCAAGTTCCTTCGTGGCGGCCCCGATTCATATAGCCATATACAACAAACTGGACATTTCCCGTCTCATCAACATTTAATATCTTGATATCATGTCCATCATATATCGTACGGTCATCCTTGTTCTTTTCATCATAAAAGCTGAAAAGAAGTGCCATCTTATTATCTGCTTCATTATAAGAAAACAGTCTGTCCCCGATTACAAATGCAAAAATTCCACCGCCGTCACATTCCATCAGTTCTAATTCGTCTTCATCCTGAATTCCGAGGAAAATCGTATTTCCATTATATACTCTGGCCTTTTCATCAAATAACTGATGCATTTGTCTTTCAAAGTCAAGCAGATATACTCTGTCCTTTGTATAACGAATTCGATAATATTCTGTTACCAAATGCTCTTTCCATGTATCAACAACAAACGCTTCCACTCTATACTGAAGCTTGAAAGAGGCAGTCTGTTCCATCATTTCTTTAATATCCACATCCGGCTCTGTGAGCTTTCGCACTGTTAAATTGCCCCATGTAATCTGATCCAGACTACTATGAATATCTACCTTTTGAAGCGTAGTATTATCTCCAAGGGAATTCGGTTCCATATACCTTGCCAAATTCTCTGAGGCATTCGCTTTATCAAAGGTATCTTCATGCATCTTTTTTACAAAAGCAATTTTTTCTGCCACATGATAATCTTCTACCAGTACAATTCGTGTAAAATAATACACTTTCTGTCCGGACTGCAGCGTTACGTTAATACTCAGATTGTATTCCTGCTTAGGCTCAATCAAATCCTTTACCGTAAAATACGCAACAATCGATTCATCGGTCTCACTATAATCCGTAATCTGAGTATCTTCAATCAGTCGGCTTCCGTCACTGCTTCGTACTTCGTAGGACAGTTCCCTTATATCAGAATCGAATTTTTCTACAATAATACCTAAATTTCTATGATTTTCTAATGGTGTTATGGTATCTCGCATGTATGCCACATCCATTGTACTCTGGTACCCATGCAGACAGTTTACGGTTTCCCCGGAAACTCTCATTTGCATCAAAGGATATGTGGCTTTAGACATCTCTGCGGTCATATCAGTATTTCCCTGATTCATCATCGTTTCAAACACAATGAGCGCGGCAAATAATACAACCGCAAAAAAGATACCTTTCAGCACTGATCTTTTCATGTATTTTTACAATAACTTCTGCAGCATCTGTTCTACATTCAGAAAGTCTGTAAGCTGCTTAAGCTGCCTTTCTTTCTCTTCTTTTTCTTCTTTCGATATGGTTTTTTTGACTGCACGAATCATAATATTTTTTGGCGTATGCTCCATATCAATAAATTCTAAAATCTGTGTGTCGTATCCGCAGGCTTCCAGCTTCTCGGCCCGAATTGCATCTGTGAATAGCGCTGACATTCTTTCTTTAATTACGCCGTATTTCAATACCGGTTCCAGTGCATCACAAGAAATCTGTTTGTGCACTTCATGCTGGCAGCAAGGTACCGACAAAATCACCTTGGCTCCCCACTTCACCGCTTTTTCCAGAGCAAAATCCGTTGCAATATCACACGCATGAAGTGTAATAACCATATCTACCTGATTTGCTCCGATGTAATCTTTAATATTGCCTTTTTCAAAGTTTAACCCTTTATAGCCATACTTAACCGCAAGTGCATTACAATTCTTAATAACATCATCTTTCAAATCCAAACCTGTTACCAGCAAATCATAACCTTTCAGAATGTGAAGATAATAATATACTGCAAATGTTAAGTAAGACTTTCCGCAGCCAAAATCCAAAATTCTAAGTTGTCTATCCTTGGGAAGCGACGGGACAATATCATCAATAAACTCTAAAAACCGGTTTATTTGTCTGAATTTATCATATTTGGAATTTATAATTTTGCCTTCCTTTGTCTGGACTCCCAAATCCACCAGGAAGGGCACCACTACTCCCGGCTCCAATAAGTACTTCTTTTCACGATTATGCAAAAGAACCGGGTCTGCTTCTTTCTGTGCCTGTGAGCGTTTAATCGTCATTTTTCCCTTTTTACTCACAAGCACTGTTACATTTCCTTCGACATTTTCCAAAAGCATCTGTTTAAAATCACTCTGTATCAAATCCATTACCTGCGTAACTGTCTGTTCCTTACTATGATTTGCATGCAGCACTTTTGTTCCAACATAAGAAGTTTTCTGATAGACCAGTTCATTTTTCAGCATAACCGGTCTGATTTTAATCTTTTTTGCCAATGTCTCATCAAAAACTCTCGGATTACTAAGCACTATTTGATATAATTTTTCATTTATCAGTTCATTTAGTAATTTTTCTAATTCCATTTATTTTATCTCTTTACTTGTTTATTATTTATAAAGTTCTCACAAACATGCAAAAGCCATCTTTCTTCTATCTTAAATGTATTTCCCAAAAACCTCAACAGGTTTTGTTGTTTTATGATGTTTATGTCTTCTCCGATAAATTTCATGGCATAACAGAATCTGTACCATATCTTCTATCCATACCCACTTTTCTTCGGGAATATTCTCCCTGTTTCTCTGTGCTTCTTTCCGAAGAATCGCCAAAATATTTTCTACCAAACGATATAATTGCCATTTACAAGGATATTCATCATAAATCAGACTTCCATCATAATCTATTTTGTCAAGTACACCGGCAATCCTTTTCTGATACTTTTTGGCTTCTGACGGATACATTTGTTCCAGATATTCTAAATCTCTCATCATAGTATCTTCTTCCTGAGCATATATTGGAAGAGGATATGTCATATAAAATGGTAATATTGGTTTATTCATAAAAAAACACCTTTACTGCTTTGTTTATTTTATGCAGTAAAGGTGTTTGTTGACTCATTATTTTGTTACCTGTATTCTTGTTATGGCACGGCGAAGAGATATTTCTGCCCGCTTCACATCAAGGTCTTCTGCCCTTAACTGAAGACGTTCCTCTGCACGTGCCTTTGCTTTTTCAGCTCTGCTTTCATCAATTTCATGCGGCCATTCAATAATTTCTGCCAAAATGGTCACTCTGTCACCTAATATTTCGGCAAACCCGGCATGTAATGCTGCTGTTTTCGTTTCCTCTTCAAGAGTAATTGTCAATACACCCGGACTTACAAGTACCGTCATCGGAATATGATCTTTTAAGACACCAATCTCACCTTCGGTTGTATTGAATTCAACCATTTGCACTTCGCCTTCATAAAAGGTTCTGTCAGGCGTAATGATTCTTAAGGTAAAATCTCTTTCATTTGCCATAATGTCACCTCTTATTTCACACGGGCAAGTACATCGTCAATTGTACCTGCGCTTAAGAAATAACTTTCCGGAATATCATCATGTTTACCTTCCAGAATTTCCTTAAATCCACGAATGGTTTCGCTGATTGGCACATATTTACCTTCCATACCTGTAAACTGAACAGCTACGAAGAAAGGCTGAGATAAGAATCTCTGAATCTTTCTGGCTCTGGATACTACAAGTTTATCTTCTTCAGAAAGCTCATCCATACCAAGAATAGCAATAATATCCTGCAGTTCTTTGTATTTCTGTAAGATTTCCTGTACCCCACGAGCAACATTGTAATGTTCTTCACCTACAATTCTTGGATCCAGAATTCTGGATGTAGAATCCAGTGGGTCTACCGCCGGGTAAATACCAAGCTCTGCGATAGATCTGGAAAGAACGGTTGTTGCATCCAGATGTGCGAAGGTTGTAGCCGGAGCCGGGTCAGTTAAGTCGTCCGCAGGAACGTATACAGCCTGAACGGATGTAATGGAACCATTCTTTGTAGATGTGATTCTTTCCTGAAGCGCACCCATTTCTGTCTGTAATGTCGGCTGATAACCTACCGCTGAAGGCATACGTCCAAGAAGTGCTGATACTTCGGAACCTGCCTGTGTAAAACGGAAAATATTATCAATGAATAAAAGTACGTCTTTACCACCTTTATCACGGAAATATTCTGCCATGGTAAGTCCTGTAAGACCTACACGCATTCTCGCTCCCGGTGGCTCATTCATCTGACCGAATACCATTGTTGTTTTATCAATAACGCCGGATTCCATCATTTCATAGTAAAGGTCATTTCCTTCTCTTGTTCTTTCGCCTACACCTGTAAATACAGAGTATCCACCGTGCTCTGTTGCGATATTACGGATTAATTCCTGAATTAATACTGTTTTACCTACACCGGCACCACCAAACAGACCGATTTTACCACCCTTCTGATATGGGCATAATAAGTCTACTACCTTAATACCTGTTTCCAGAAGTTCCTGATTTGTGGACTGTTCCGAAAATTCAGGAGCAGGTCTGTGAATAGGCGAATATTCTACATTTTCCGGTGCGGTTTTGTTATCGATTGGCTCGCCCAATACATTAAAGATACGTCCCAATGTATTTTCACCAACAGGTACTGTAATCGGAGCACCGGTCGCTTCTGCGTCCATTCCTCTTACAAGTCCGTCTGTCGGTCCCATGGCGATACATCTAACCGTGTCATCACCCAGATGCTGTGCTACTTCTACTACCAGCTTGCCGTCTTTTTTCGGAATTTCAATCGCTTCGTTAATTTCCGGAAGGTTTCCGTTCGCGAACTTAATATCCAATACGGCACCGATAATCTGGGTAACTTTACCTATATT
Organism: Lachnospiraceae bacterium; assembly: GCA_015056725.1. GTDB lineage: Bacteria > Bacillota > Clostridia > Lachnospirales > Lachnospiraceae > 1XD8-76. Next base: position 16,098 of record SVFS01000028.1, read on the forward strand.
TTTATCTGCCATTATTTCTTCCTCTCTATACTTGATGCTTACGAAATTGCTTCAGCACCAGCAATAATTTCTGTTAATTCTTGTGTGATAGAACCTTGACGTGCTCTATTATACATCAGCGTCAATTTATCAATCATTTCTTCAGCATTGCTTGTTGCCGAATCCATAGCCTGCATTCTAGCACCGTTTTCACTTGCTACCGCTTCTACCAACGCCCCGTAAATAAGGCTTGTAATGTATTTCGGGATGAGCATATCGAGTGCTTCTTCATCTTCCATTTCAAAATTCATCGGAATAAATGTTTCATCACCTTTTTCTTCCTGCTCAACCTCTACCGGTAACAGCTTTAGCATTGTCGGTACATGCACCACTGTATTTTTAAATCTTGTATATGCCAGATAGATTTCACTGATTTTTCCTTCAGCAAACTGTTCAAGCAGTTCTTTGCAAAGGCACATTGCATCCGGATAGGATGGTTCTTCAATCATATCAGAAGCATCCTTTGCAATTTCATAACCATATCTTGCAAGGGCATCTTTACCCTTTTTCCCAATGGCATAAATCGCTAAATCTTCTTTCGCAAATTCACCTTTTGTAATCAGTTTCACTATGTTGGAATTATAGCCACCTGCCAAACCTCTGTTAGAAGTGATTACTATAATGGCTTTCTTTCCAGTTTCTCCCGGCTGCAAATAACGGTGTTTCATTCCTATCGTTCTTTGCAAAATACTGTTTACTGTTTCAAACATACAGTCAAAATATGTTTTTGACTGTTCGGCACGCTGTTTTGCGCGCTGTAATTTAACAGTGGAAACAAGCTTCATGGCTTTGGTTATCTGCTGCGTACTCTGAATACTGCCTTTACGCCTTTTTATGTCTCTCATAGAGGCCATAAATGTCACCTTTTCCTTTCGAAGCTATTATTTGAATACTGCTTTGAATTCTACGATTGCTTTCTTTAAAAGTTCTTCCGTTGTCTCGGAAATAACTTTTTCATCAGCAATGTTATTTGGAATTTCAGGATATTTTGTATCTAAGAATTCAAACAATTCCTGTTCGAATCTTGTAATGTCTGCTACTTCTACATCTAATAAATATTTGTTTGTAACAGCATAAATAATAATAACCTGATACTGAACCGGCATCGGTTTATACTGAGGCTGTTTCAGAATTTCTTTAATTCTTTCACCCTGTGCCAGTTTTTCTTTTGTATCTGCATCAAGCTCGGAACCAAACTGTGCAAATGCTGCAAGTTCACGATACTGTGCAAGTTCCACACGGATAGGAGCAGCGATTTTTTTCATCGCTTTAATCTGTGCTGCACCACCTACTCGTGATACAGAAAGACCTGCATTTACAGCCGGTCTGAAACCGGAGTTAAACATTTCTGTCTCTAAGTAAATCTGTCCGTCTGTGATAGAGATAACGTTTGTAGGAATATAAGCAGATACGTCGCCTGCCTGTGTTTCGATAATCGGGAGTGCTGTTAAGGAGCCTCCGCCGTATTCTTCACTCATATGAGCAGCTCTTTCGAGAAGTCTTGAGTGTAAATAGAATACGTCACCCGGATACGCTTCACGTCCTGGTGGTCTACGAAGAAGCAAGGAAAGTGTACGGTAAGCTGTAGCATGTTTACTAAGGTCATCATAGATAACAAGTACGTCTTCTCCGTTTTCCATCCATTCTTCACCAATCGCACAGCCTGCGTATGGTGCAATATACTGTAATGGAGCAAGCTCACTTGCAGTAGATGCAACTACTGTTGTATAAGCCATTGCGCCATATTCTTCTAATGTTCTAACGATAGAAGCAACAGTAGATGCTTTCTGTCCGATAGCAACGTAAATACATTTTACGCCCTGTCCCTTCTGGTTAATAATTGTATCAATAGCAATTGCTGTTTTACCTGTCTGACGGTCGCCAATGATTAACTCACGCTGTCCGCGTCCGATTGGCACCATTGAGTCAATCGCCTTAATACCTGTCTGCAAAGGTGTGTCTACGGATTTTCTTGTAATAACACCGGATGCAACTCTTTCAATCTGACGATACTTATCTGTTTGGATAGGTCCTTTGCCATCAATAGGCTGACCAAGAGCATTTACAACACGTCCAAGCATGCAATCGCCTACAGGAACTTCTACTACTCGTCCTGTTGTTTTTACAGTATCACCTTCGTTGATGTTCTTCTGATTACCTAAAAGAACTGCACCAACGTTATCTTCTTCCAGATTCATTACCATACCGTAAACTTCACCAGGGAACTCTAAAAGTTCTCCCTGCATTGCATTTTCAAGGCCGTGAATACGAGCAATACCGTCTGCTACCTGAATAACCGTTCCTACTTCAGATACTTCAAGCTCTGCTGCATATCTCTTAATCTGATCCTTAATGACTGAACTTATCTCTTCTGGTCTTAAATTCATGGATCCTGGTCCTTTCTTTCTTAATTGTTTAGCTGGATTTTCAGCAGCTGTCTTTCCAACGTGCCAAGCTTTGTAGCAATACTGCTGTCTACAACCCTGTCACCAATTCGGATTACCAAACCGCCTATTAATTTTTCATCTACTGAGTAATGCATTTCCATCGTTTTAAAGCCTGCTGTCGCAAGTAATTTTTCTTCGATAGCTTTGCACTGCTCTTTACGAAGCGGAATGGCACTTGTAACATATGCTACTCCGATTCCTTTCAGGCTCTTTACCTGATCTAAAAAATAATTCAGAATTTCCTTGATACTGCTATAACGGTCTTTCGTTACAATCAAACTGATAAAGCCCGTAAGTTCATCCGAAATTCTTCCTTTGAAGACTTCTGCAACGACCTGCAATTTCTCTTCTTTCATGATTTTGGGATGATTCATAATTTCTGCAAATTTTGGGTTTTCATCAAGCACCTGCAAAATCATCTGAATCTCTTCCATAAAAATATCCGTCTTGTTTTCAGAAACAGCAAGTTCGAAGATGGCTTCACCATAGGTTTTAGAAATTAACTTTGCCATGTAGTTTCACCTATTTCCTTCAATGTTTCTTCCACCAGACTATCTTGAATAGAAGCATCAATTGCACCTGCAGTTACTTTGCCTGCAAGAAGTGATGCAATACTGATCATCTCTTTCTTCATATCATCAGCTGCTTTCTGTTTTTCCAGCTGGGCTTCAATTCTCGCCTGACCAATAATAGCTGCTGCTTCTTCTTTTGCCGCAGCAATAATTTTAGATTCATTATCTAAAGCTCTCTTACGAGCATCACTTAAAATGCTCTCAGCTTCTTTATCAATATTTTTCAATTTGCCTTCGTACTCTGCCTTCAGCGCATCAGCATCTTCCATGCTCTTTTGTGCACTGTCTAATTCATCTTTAATCTTTTCCTGACGCTTGTTCATCATGTCACGGACAGGATTGAACAGGAAATGGGATGCAATCAGGAACAACGTAAACACTGCAATAATCATAAGTATCGCATCATGTAAAAGCTGTCCTGTAAGGTCGAAGAGATACGTAAACTCTGTGCCTTCTGATGCCAGCACAAGACCGGCATTATATATTGCGTTCAATCTATAAAACCTCCTTTCCCTAATAATAGACTGTTTTCAATCTAAAGGAGATTATTTTACTACTAATGGTTTTACGAATAACAGAAGCATAGCAATTAATAAGCCGTAAAGACCTGTTGTTTCTGCAACCGCCTGACCTAAAAGCATTGTAGAAGTAATATCGGATTTTGCACCCGGATTTCTACCTACTGCTGCTGCTGCGTGTCCTGCTGCGATACCCTGACCGATACCAGGTCCGATACCTGCGATAACTGCAAGGCCTGCACCAATTGCTGAGCATCCTAAAATAAAGTAATTGTTAAATTCCATGTTTATTTCCTCCATTCTTTATAATACATGTTGATTCTTGAAGTGATAACAACATTTTCATTTCCCGAAAATGTTGCATGCCGCAATTCTCTTTGAGAATTGTGACATCATTCTGTGCCTACTGCATCTGAGATATATGTCATCGTCAGCATACAGAATACATAAGTCTGAATCGCACCGGAGAACAAATCAAAGTAGACATGTAACGCCGCCGGCCAGAACAATGCGATTTTTCCAAGAAGTCCGTAAATCAATGCCATCATAACTACGCCTGACAAAATATTGGCGAAAAGACGCAAGGATAAGGAAATCGGAACCGCAATATCTCCAATCATATTGATTGGCGCCCAGAAAGGCCATGGATCACATAATCCTGCGATAACGCCTTTCACTTTTTGGTGTTTGAACTTGTTAAAATGGATCAAAGTAAATGTCATAAGACCCAGTGCAAGTGTCGTACCATAATCCGCTGTCGGTGGACGTAAACCGAGCAATCCCGATATGTTACTTACAAGGATGAATATGAAAATGGTTCCAATATAATTACGAAATGCCGGAGCACATTTTCCCATTGTACTATCCACCATACCGTCCAGTTTCTCCACAACAAGCTCTACAACATTCTGAAATCCGGTTGGGATTTCAGACCCTTTCTTAATTGCACGATTTGCTGCAAAAATAAAAGCGATAATGATAAGCATTACAATAAGAGAGCAGACATGCGATGTTGTAATCCAAAATGTCTGTCCGAACAATTCATAAGAAAAAATACCATGTATCATAAAATCGATGTTATCTGCACCGGATAATAAGATACCCTGTCCCATGTTCTCACCTCCTTTACTTTATTCACTTCTCTTTTTGAATAATCTATGAATAAAAGGCTGCATATACGCAGCTGCCTTTAATCCCATCACTCCAAGAAATGCCGCAAGCGGATTTCCGAATTCTGTTATCATTAATATTCCCATTACAAGCAGTATCACCATATAACGGATGGCGCTTCCTGTAACCGATGTTTTCTGTGCACCTTTTTCATCCAAATCCAGTGCTCGTTCTAATGTTTTATACATGTGAATTGCACAAGCTGCCGCTAGCAGTACACCAATCCACAAGCCGATACTGTAATTCCCCTTATCTTTTATAAACCAAATCGGAACGGCTTGTCCCAAAACTCCCCAAACAAAAATCCCCAATAATAATTCTTTTAATGTTTCATTTACGTTTGTTGTCATATTTATCTTTTTCGCTCTTTTTCTTATAAATTGTCCCCGCCATTTTGTACACGTTTCGAAAACCGGCTATAGCTCCTACAAAAAAGAGGATAATCACACAAAAATTTGTTCCGAATTTTCTGTCAAGAAATACCCCCAAAAAAGAGCAGAGAAAAATAGGAACAATCATATTGATTCCAAACTGGGTTATTAACGTCAGACTGCGATACACGTTTTTTTGATATTTCATATGCTTTGTCTCCTTTTATACAGACATTTTTACCTGCATTTCCAAAAGCCCAATTTTAACCCATATACACAGATTATATCTTTTTTGCAAATATCTGTCTACAACAACATGGACAGTTTTTGCTTTTGACGTGGCTAAAATTTGACTAAAATTTTTCCGAAATTTTCATCACTTTTTCCACTAATAAAATACCCGCTTTTCATTGACGTAACACTTTCTGTCGCGATAGTATTATTTCAAATATTCCGTCAATTTTTAGGAGGTTTTATGTGTTCAGTCACTAATACGATTTCTATCTACCGCAAACGTCTTATTCCAAATGAATGCATTCTGTTAAAAGATGATATTATTTTAGAAGCAAACGATGATTATATTTTAACCAAATGGAACACAATAAAACCAAAAAAAGATTTACATCACGGTTTTTCCTGTTGTTATCTTAAAGAAGGTATCAAAGTAAGTAAATTTTATCGCGAAGATAATTCTCTCATTTATTGGTACTGCGATGTTGTAAACTGTGAATGGAACGAAAATAAGACGGTTCTTACAACGACAGATTTATTGATAGATATTTTGATTTATCCAAACGGACAACTTAAAGTCTTAGATTTGGACGAGCTTGCTGATGCAGCTGATAAAGGGCTTATCAGTAACACACTTTTAAAAGCATCTCTCCGTAAAGCCGATGCGCTTCTACAGGAAATATACGCGGGTAATTTTGAAAAGTATACTCTTCCATTTAAAGATTTATAATATGCTCTTTTATTGTACCTATATTACGAAAGCCTCCTGCTCAAAATTGAGCAGAAGGCTTTTTTCATTCATATTATCTCAGCAGAGCATCGCCAATCATGTAATTCAGCTTTGTTGCATAGTTATAATCCTCTACTATATGAACTACGCAATCTTCCGCCAATGCTTTCGGATCAAGCTCCAACGCGCCGGAACGAACCTTAGCATACTGATTAGGCATATATTGATGCAGCATACTCATAGGAATCTCTACCTCGGATAAATTGTCAAAGAGTTTTTGGATAGCATCCTTAATCTCCTGATCCGCAAAATAGTATCTGCAACGATCTGAGAAACTAAATTTACGTTTCATTGCCTGCTCAGCTTCTGTTCCGGTATAATATTTTTTCCAGTTGCCCGGATTTTGTACCATGACATTTTCCAAAACTTCCATGAAACGTGCCTGTTTATCTTCCGGAACGAGCTGCTTTTCCATCATAGAAAGAGCAAACAAACCTTCTCGCAAGCAGAATGTCAGTGCAGGACCAACTTTCAGGATTGCAATGCCATCTTCCACCATCTCACGAAGCGCCTCTGGGGACTGATAGTCTGTGGAATGACCTTCCATTACAATACCATCATATGCTTTCATAGACTGAACCAACGCATCAGCCTTCACTCTATCATAAGCAAATACATCACTATCGCCAAACTCTACACCCGGCTGAACAACAATGCCGATGATATTTTCAAAAGCATCGCCAAGACCAAATGCCTCAAATTCTTCTCGGTAAACGCGTAAAGTCTCCTCTACAGCAGCCGGCTCTGTAACAGAAACGGAATCTTCTGCCTCCTGTGCACCGCCCGGGATAGGAACTTCACTACCAATGATAAAGACAGGTCTGATTTCCTCCGGATTTTTACTCTTTAATTCCTGATATGCTTCTTCACATGCCTTATAGAGTATCGCTCCGCGGCGGGCGATGGTTTTTGTGGACAGTGCCACTGTTCTGTCATCATCTGCCACACGCATGCTTGTATCTAAATGAATCTTCTTGAAGCCTGCAGAAACAAAAAGCTTTACTAATTCAATGGATTTCTCCATAGCATCCTGTTCCGGCTCATTCTGCCAAGTCAGTGGGCCCAAATGGTCTCCGCCCAGAATAATCTTCTCTCTAGGGAAACCAATCCGATCCGCAATCTGATATACAAAATCACGATAATCCTTTGGCTGCATACCTGTGTAGCCACCAAACTGATTTACCTGATTCGCGGTAGCCTCCAGCAACACATAATCGTCAAATCGCATAGCCTGTTTCATACACGCCTCGATTACCAAATCGTTTGCCGTACAAAAAGACGGAATACCGGCATAACGCATTCCCTGTTTTCTTTTTTCCAAAATACTGTGCAAAGTGTCCACGTCTGTCATCCTCCTTAATCGATGGTTCCTTAATCATTTTTCTCTTTCACGCTATTTCCCTCGCAAAGCCCCCATAATCTCCTCCTATTACGGGAGCTTTATTTGCTTTCATTCTATAAGTGCTTTTTCGGTATGTCAAGCAAAAGAGCGAACCGTTTCGCTCTTTCTCCTTTTTTTACAAAAATAGCTGTATCGTATTGCTTTTTTTATGCCAAATTGCTACCCTATCTATATGAAAACATCAGATATTCTCGATACTGCAACACAAAAAAAACATGAAAAATATATGAAAGCCGCTTTGCAGCAAGCCAAAAAAGCTTATGCACTGGGTGAGGTTCCGATTGGATGTGTCATTGTTTATCAGGATCGTATCATCGGTCGCGGATACAACAGACGCAATACAGACAAAAGCACTCTCGCTCACGCCGAAATCTCTGCCATGAAAAAGGCCATGAAGGTCATTGGGGATTGGCGCTTAGAAGAATGTACTTTATATGTGACTCTTGAGCCTTGCCAGATGTGCGCCGGTGCCATTGTACAGGCACGTATTACAAGCGTTGTTATGGGGTGCATGAATGCAAAAGCAGGGTGTGGCGGCTCTATTCTGAACCTTTTGGAAATGCCGGAATTTAATCATCAGGTAAATGTCACAAGAGGCATTTTGGAGGAAGAATGTAGTTCTATGCTAAAAACGTTTTTTAAGGAATTACGCATCAGAAATAAATTAGAAAAAGAAGTAGCCAAAGAAGCACAAAACGATGCGACAGAAAGCATTTGACAAGGATGTATAAAGTCTGTATACTAAAAAAACCGTGCGACTGCATGGGGTGGCCTGTTGTAGCTGCCCTCTATAAGTGGCGTCGAAGCTGGGTCTTACGCGATGAGAATCTACGAACCGTGTCAGGTTGGGAACAAAGCAGCACTAAGTAGAACCTCTCATGCGCCGTGAGGGTTCCTGGTGGAGCTGGCTGTAGAGGTAACGTGCAGCGGGTCACCCCATGCAGTCGTTTTTACATCTCCGATTTGTTTAGAAGATAGCATTATAAAAATATCAATATTATGGAAAATCACTTACAAGAATCAGAATCATCAAACAAATTTCATATTTCCAGCTCATTAGCTTCTTGTTCACTCTGCCATCGCATGTGCCATGTAAACAGACTTAACAATGAAATTGGATTTTGTGGTGAAACAGCAACCATCCGCGGTGCCAGAGCTGCACTTCATTTTTGGGAAGAGCCCTGTATCTCCGGCAAAAACGGTTCCGGCACTGTCTTTTTTAGTGGCTGCTCTTTGAAATGTATCTATTGTCAGAATCGCTCCATTGCAATTGGTAATACAGGAAAACCTATTTCTCTTGCCCGGCTTTCAGATACTTTTTTGCAGCTTCAAGAACTCGGAGCCTGTAACATTAATCTTGTAACTGCTACTCATTTTGTCCCGCAAATTGTTATTGCTTTGGAGCAAGCTAAAAATCACGGACTGTCTATACCTGTTGTCTATAACACCGGCACTTACGATTGTGTAGAAACCATTCAAATGTTAGATGGTCTTGTGGATATTTATCTCCCCGACATGAAATATTACTCATCTGAGTTAAGCCGGGTATATTCTCATGCTCCCGACTATTTTGCAATTGCATCTGCCGCTATTGAAGAAATGGTCCATCAGGTTGGTATGCCTGTTTTTGAACCGGCAACCTCTTCCATATCCGGCTCGGATTTCCTTTCGTTATCATTAAGTGAACAGTCTGAGCAAGGGCTTATGAAAAAAGGAGTCATTGTACGCCACTTAATTTTACCCGGACACACAAAAGACTCCAAAAATATTCTAAAATATTTGCATACAACCTATGGAAACAAAATTTTTGTAAGTATTATGAATCAATATACCCCATTGCGTGAAATGGAAAATCAGACGATATATCCTAATCTATCGCGTACTCTTACCATGCGCGAATACGAAAAAGTACTAGAGTATGCCCTCTCACTTTCTATGGAACAGGTTTTCATACAAGGAACCGAAACCGCAAAGGAAAGCTTTATTCCTCCTTTTGATTTTGAAGGTCTTTTGTAGAGCAAAGAGGCATTAACCATTGTCATCTTCCATAAAAACATACCGATAATAATATCCAAAGCTTCCCGAACGGGGAGCTTTATTTTGACAACAAAAATAATCAAAGCCAAACATTTTTGCCAAGACTTTTTCACGCTCATGAAACACCCCCGGAACGCCAAGACAAACCTGCAGTCCCTGTAGCGCATCTTCTTTCCAAAGAATCAAATGCCTGTAATTATAATATCCATGCAAAAGAAAGCTATTATACATCAATACCTTTTCTTTCTCCGGTAATATTTCCAATTCTTTTGGTGATACCTTAAGGCATTCTCGATCATCTATCGGATGTATAATCGGAAAAACTTCTTTCCACTCCTGCCATTTTCCATTCTGCTCTTCTTGTATTTCTTCTTCCTTAGCAACATCATTCACGCTTTCCAATTCCGCTTTGTAATCTTCCTCTATCTCCCAACTGCTTTCCAAGTACTGCTGACGCTGTAATTCTATTCGAATCCCTGCAATTTGCCGATAGGAAAGTCCTGTTTCTCCCATATCTTCTGCATTTAATCTCAACATTCGACGACCTTGTCCTAAGCGAATCGCAATTGTTCCAAGCAGTCTTTTATCTTTATCGCAGTCTCTTGCTGTTTTGGTCAAAAACCAGATTCTTGCCTCACCATTTCCCAAAAGTCTTGGTCCCTTCACAAAAATCATCATATGGCATTCATAATCTCTTACTTCAAATTTTACATAACCTGCATTTTGCATTCGAATATCATTTTCATAGTAGTTCAGATACCGAATTTTCTTATCATAAAAAAACAACTCTGCCACTCCTTCCATAGCTCCTACAGCTATCTTATGAATGACAGAGTTGTGATATTACTTCTAAATACATGCTATTCTTGTTCTAAGAACTTCATATAATTTACAACCATCAATGCTATTTTCAAAGTAAGTGCATCATCAAATACTCGAATATCCAGTCCCGTTGCTTTTTGTAATTTTTCAATACGATATACCAATGTGTTTCTATGAATGAATAACTGGCGGGAAGTTTCTGATACATTTAAATTATTCTCAAAGAACTTATCTACCGTCATAAGCGTTTCTTCATCTAACTCTTCCGGAATTTCTCCACCGAAAATTTCATCCATAAACATCTTACATAAGCTGATTGGCAATTGGTAGATTAACCGGCCAATTCCCAAGTGGTGATAAGAGATTATACTCTTTTCCTGATAGAAAATCCGTCCAACCTCAGATGCCATCTTTGCTTCTTTATAAGACTTTGAAACATCTCTCAGTTCATGAACCACCGTTCCATATGCTACACGCACGTTTACCATTGCTTCTGCATTAACCATATCTACAATGGTACGTGCAATCTTTTTCATTTCTTCACGATTTGGTGTTTCCGCAAATGCTTTAATTAAAATCACACTGCTTTCATCAACTGCGGTAATATAGTCTCCATTTTGTGTGGAGAACATACCTTTCATGATTTCATCTACTGTAGAATCTTTTCCTCCCGGTGTTTCAATCAAATATACTACCCTGTCTATTACATCCGCAACATGTAACGTTTTTGCTTTATTGTAAATATCCACAAGCAGCATATTATCTAATATCAAATTCTGGAAGAAATTATTTCTGTCGAATCTTTCCTTATATGCAACAATCAGATTTTGCAATTGGCATACCGCCACACGACCCATTGTATATGCATCATCACTGATTCCACGAGCATCCAGTATATAAATTGCATCTTCGCCATCCAGTACCTTCAACAAATGATGAAAGCCTACTACCTGACTATCCGCAGAAGAATCCGCAAAATTTGCCACCATTTGCTTGTCTGCCTGTTCTGTCTGAAATGTGGAAGCCTGTATCTCGCCATTTAAATCATACACAGCAAAATCTACTCTTGTGATTGTCTTTAGCTCTTCAATACTACTTTGAATAATCTGATTTGAAATCATAGCGCATCTCCTAAATGAATTTATCTGCATTCTAACACAAATCACAAACGGATTACAAGGTAATCCATTGCATATAAAAAGGGATGCAAAGCATCCCTTTCAAGTCACATATTAGTTGCAAATTGTCATTTCTGTTTCTTTATCAAATACGTGAATCTTTTCTACATCAAATGCAAATTTGATTGGCTGACCCGGTTTAGCAGTTGTTCTGGAATCAACTCTTGCTGTAATAGGGAATTCGCCTAAATCGAAGTACAGATATACTTCAGCACCTAATAATTCGTATACTTTAACTTCAGATTCAAATGCACTCTGTGGAGAAGAAGCAAGGAACATTTCAGAATCATATACGTCTTCAGGACGGATACCGAATGTTACTGTCTTTCCAACATAACCACCATCGATGAGAGCTTTTGATTTAGCCGGTGGTAATGGAATGCTCTTACCAGCAATCTTTAATGCTGCTATGCCTTCACCTGCTGCTTCTACTTCTGCATCTAAGAAGTTCATCTGTGGGCTGCCCATGAAACCAGCTACGAATAAGTTCTGTGGTTTGTCATATAAGTTCTGTGGTGTATCTACCTGCTGGATATAACCATCTTTTAATACAACGATTCTTGTACCAAGAGTCATAGCTTCTGTCTGGTCATGTGTAACGTAGATAATTGTTGTACCAAGATTCTGGTGCAATTTAGCAATTTCAATACGCATCTGTACACGAAGCTTAGCATCAAGGTTTGATAAAGGTTCGTCCATTAAGAATACCTTCGGATCACGAACAATAGCACGACCCATAGCTACACGCTGTCTCTGACCACCGGAAAGAGCTTTTGGTTTACGGTCAAGAAGTTTTTCAAGGTCAAGAATTCTTGCTGCTTCACGTACTTTTTCATCAATAACGTCTTTTGGTACTTTACGAAGTTTAAGACCAAATGCCATGTTATCATATACTGTCATATGTGGATAAAGAGCGTAGTTCTGGAATACCATAGCGATATCTCTGTCTTTTGGTTCTACGTCATTTACTAATTTTCCATCAATATATAATTCACCAGCGGAAATATCTTCCAAACCGGCAATCATACGAAGAGTTGTAGATTTACCACATCCTGAAGGACCTACGAAGATGATAAATTCTTTATCTTCTACTTCAAGATTAAAATCTTTAACTGCTTCAAATCCGTTAGGATATACTTTCTGAATACCTTTCAATGATAAACTTGCCATTTTTAATTCCTCCTAAAATCAGGGCATTACCCTATTTCCGTTCTCAGTATATTTAGTATATAAAATACTTTGTCCACTTACTATGCTACTATTCAACAAATATTTCTTATTCTCTTAGTCGGTTTGCCAATAAAAAAAGCAATTTTTTCATACACTGGACATTTTGTACACCAAAACCGCTTTTTCCTATACAAGTTATACAATTATGCAAACACCCACTCCATCGGTGTATAACGAATACCATCCTGCATCAGCTGTGGCGCCACGTCCTGAAAACCGATTTTGTGGTAAAAACCAATCGCATAGGGTGCAGCATTGACCGTAAGTGCACATCCTGCATGTTCTTCTATCACATACTTTTTCATTTCGTTCATTAACGCTGTTGCAATTCCGCATTTATGATAGGCTTCATCTACAAACAGCAGCGAAATATGCTTTTTATTTCTTAATGAAATAACACCTATACATTTATCCCGGTCCAGCGCAATATACACCGGATATTCACCGATAATAAACATTCTGCGCAGCATCTTATCTGACAGAAAATCTCGGAAATGTTTCGTTCCTTCTTCTCCATATTCTGCCGCTTCAAACTTCAGAAATGTTTTCCATGCAAGTTCAATTGCATTGTCCCAATCAGCAATCGTAGCTTTTCTTATCTGATATGGTATTTTCCCCATATTACTATCCCCTAATCATAATAACCAAAGAACACTGAGAGTTTTTACTTCCCAGTGTTCCGTTTTATACAAAGCTTAGCAAATTTCTGCACCTGCAGGCATAGCCTTTTCAGGTGTCATAAGTGCAAGATTTCCTTCTGCATCTTCTGCACAAAGCAACATACCTTCGGATTCCATTCCTGCCATTTTACACGGAGCAAGATTTACAAGTACCATAACTTTCTTGCCGACCATTTCCTCCGGTGTATAGTACTGCTGGATACCGGATAAAATCTGTTTCACCTGGCTTCCGATTTTCACCTGTGAGCATAATAGTTTTTTCGATTTTGGCACTACTTCACAAGCAATGATTTCCCCTACCTGGAACTGACATTTTGCAAAATCATCATAGGTAATCGTTCCTTTTGCTTCTATATCAATCACATCTTCAGCAGCTTCTTCTACTACTTCTTCTGCCGCTTCAAGGCTTGCTCCACCATTACGCTCTGCAAACATTGCCTCAACCTGCTCTAAAACTTCTTCAGCTTTCAATCTTGCAAATAAAATTTCCGGTGTTTCCGTCACCTTATTTCCGGATGGATATAACGCACCAATAGCTTCAGCATCTCCGGAAGATAATACATCAAATCCGTATAAAGATGCATTTACCTGCTGTGCAATCTTCTGTGCTGTTTCCGGCATAAACGGCTCTAACAGACTTGCGCCTACTAAAATGCCATTTAACAGGTTGTAAAGAACTGTGCTTAATCTATCTTTCTGGCTTTCATCCTTTGCAAGTGCCCAAGGCATTGTTTCGTCAATATATTTATTACAACGTTTGAATAATGCAAAAATTTCGGAAATTGCATCCGCTACACGAAGCGAATCCATCTTTGCTGCAACCTTTCCATAAGTAGCTGCCATAACAGCCTTAAGGTCTGCATCCACATCCTCTGCACCATCAGCAACCGGTACATTCTTATTAACGATTACGCCATCGAAATATTTATTGCTCATGGATACTGTTCTGTTTACAAGATTACCCATCGTATTTGCAAGGTCGGAATTAAAACGTTCAATCATTAAATCCCATGTAATAACTCCATCGTTTTCAAATGGCATTTCATGTAATACGAAATATCTGACAGCATCTACACCAAAGAATC
>SVFS01000113.1 GCA_015056725.1 Lachnospiraceae bacterium
TTTTTGATTGATGATAAGGTGTGTGCTGATTATTTTGCTGCCTTCAATGCTTTCTTGAACTGAATGCTGAAAAGAACAGCAGTAAAAGTGACGGCAATCACATCTGCTATCGGCTCTGCAAGATAGACGCCCATTGTTTTATCAGCGACAAAGTGTGGAATCACATAAATAAGCGGCAGAAGAAGCACAAATTTACGTACGATAGCGACGATGATGGAGCATGGAGCATTGCCAATAGATACAAAAGTCATCTGTGATGCAACCTGTATCCCAAAAATACAAAGTACAGCACAATAAATGCGGAGTGCTGTGGCGGAAAATGAGATAAGTGCAGTATCGGGAGTAAATATTTTTGCAAAAAACTGTGGGAATAGCATGATGGCTACCCATATTGCAAAGGAATAACATAAACATGTGGTAAGCAAAAGTCTAAAGGTGTGTTTTACACGAAGTGTATTTCCGGCACCATAGTTGTAACTTATGATGGGCTGAGAGCCTTGTGCGACGCCTTGCATTGGAAGCATGGCAAACTGCATCACGCTTGTCAAAATCGTCATTGCACCAACGGCAATATCACCGCCGTATTTTAAAAGCGATGAATTAAAGCAGACAGAGATCACACTTTCGCTACTTTGCATAATGAAGGTAGAAAGGCCAAGTGCAACGCAAGGGAAGACAAGTTTTCCGTTGATGCGAAGATGTTCTTTTTTGATACGGAGCATCGTTTTTTTACCTGTCAGGAATTTGAGAACCCAGATACAGGATAAAAACTGGGAAATGATTGTCGCCAGTGCAGCTCCTTTTACGCCCATATTTAGTCCGAAAATGAAAATAGGATCTAATACAATATTAGTAACGGCGCCGATTAATACGGTTACCATACCTTCTTTTGCGAAGCCTTGTGCGGTGATAAATGCGCCCATTCCCAGAGTAAGGTGCACAAAAAGCGTACCACAGGCATAAATGCTCATGTAGTCGCAGGCATAACCGATGGTATTTTCACTTGCGCCAAACATAAGTAACAAATTCCTGCTGAAAAGAAGTAATAGGACCGTCAGGACAACGGAAATACATATTTGCAGAGTAAAACAGCCGCCGAGAATGGTTTCAGCAGAAGTATTGTCCTTTTTACCCATATATATAGAAGCTTTTGGCGCTCCGCCGGAACCGATTAATGTTGCAAAAGCGGAATTAATCATAATAATGGGCATGCAGACACCGACACCGGTAAGTGCGAGACTACCTATTTCGGGAATGTGCCCGATATAGATACGGTCAACGATGTTATACAGCATATTGACAAGCTGTGCAACGACGGTGGGGATGGCGAGCTTTAACAAAAGCTTACCGATAGGTTCTGTTCCTAAAAATGATTTATCTCCTGGCATAGTATGCTCCTTTTCACTATAAAAACAAAATTGCTATTTAATAGAATATGGTAAGAAAAGTGTACTGTCAATGATTACCCCCTTTAAAGATAAGGCGTTTTGTGGTATAAATATGTAATGTATGCGAGTGGAAAAAACCTTTTTTATCCTGCATACACTACAGAGGAGAATATGAGAAATAACGTTAGAAAGGAATATATGAAATGAAAAGGAAAATAGTAGCAGTAATCCTTGGTGTGATGCTTGCTCTTACAGCATGCGGACAGGAAAATATTACAGCGACAACAATGAAAGATGTAAAAGTAGAAAAATATGTGACAGTACCGGAAGAATATAAAAATCTGAAAGTAACTGTAGCTACACAAAATGGTGTGACTGATGAAGATGTAGAATACTATATTGAAAATCAGAGACGAAATAGCGAAGCTTTCCAAATGAAAGAAGGAACAGTAGCGCTTGGCGATATGGTTAACATTGATTATGCGGGTTCTGTGGACGGCGAATTTTTTGATGGTGGTACAGCAGAAGATCAGTTCCTGGGAATTGGTTCCGGAAGCTTCATTGAGGGCTTTGAAGCAGGTTTGGTAGGTGTAAGAGTAGGTGAAACAGTAAATCTTGATCTGAAATTCCCTGAGGAATATCATGCTACTGATTTAGCAGGAAAAGATTGCGTGTTTACGGTTACTTTGAATTACATTTTAGCTCCACTTACAGATGAAAACGTAGGGGAATTAGATAGTACCTATACACAGGCAAGTGCGTATATAGCGGATACCAGAAAAATTTTGGAAGAATATGTGTCATATCAGTACGATTATAGTTTGAAGAGTGCAATTGCAAGCACGCTTGTTACATCGTGCTCTTATGATGATATCCCACAGTCTTTGATTGATGATTATGCAGAAGATTTACGCGTAAATCTGGAAGAAACAGCAGCAATGGCAGGCATGACATTAGAAGATTACATGACAAATATGTACGGTGTTTCCGCGGAAGAAATGGAGACTTCTCTTGCAGATATGGGCAAGGAATGTGCAAAAGAAGGTCTTGCGCTTCAGTTGATTGCCAATATGGAAAATCTGAATGTTACAGATGAGGAATTGGATGCAAAAGTGGAAGAGGCGGCCCTTCTTTCAGGATATGCGACAGCTGAAGAATTTTTGGCAGAAAACGGCGAGAAGGAAGACATCAGACTGAATTTGATGTATGATAAAGTATATCAGTTCCTTGCAGACAATGCGGAAGTAACGGAACAGTAAATTACAAATACAAACAGATAGTAAATAGCAGGGTGAATGATGACAAAACGACTGCAGAAAATTCTGTGTGTACTCTTTGCAATGACAATCTTTTTTGCATCAACCGTTCAGGTGTGGGCAGATACGATTGAAGAACTGCGTAACAGAGTGCAACAAAACCAAGCTGAATTGAATAATATTACAGGGCAAATCTCCGGTCTTGAAGATGAGCAGGATTTAATAGAAGAAGTAATTCAGGATTTGGATGCAGAGCTGGTCAATCTTTATACGGAAATTAGTCTTCTGGAAGAGCAGATTGCGGAAAAGGAAGATGCCATTATTGTAAAGGTTGGAGAAATTGATGTGGCTCAGGCTGAGTTTGAAGCGGCAGCCCAGGTGGAAGCAGAGCAATATGAAGCGATGAAGCTTCGTATAAAATATATGTATGAGCAGGGAAATGACTCCTATGTTGAATTGCTACTGACTTCCGGCAGTATGTCCGATATGTTGAATAAAGTAGAATACATAGAGGACTTATATGCATATGACCGTAAAATGCTTGCAGAGTATCAGTATGTCAAAGAGCAGGTTGCAGAAATGAAGCGTCAGTTGGAAGAAGATAAAGCATCTCTGGAAGAAGATAAAACTTCATTGGAAGCGGATAAGTCATCGCTTGCATCCCAGCAGACTTATTTGAATGGCATTTTGGATCAGAAGAAAGCGGAAAGTGCTAACTATGCCGCGGAGATAGCAGAAGCGAAAAAGAAAGCACAGACATATAAGAACCAGATTGCAGCGGATAATAAGAAGATTCAGCAGTTGGAGGAAGAAGAGAGACGTAAACTGGCAGCGAAAAACGGTTCTTCTTATCAGGTAAAAGCTTCTGCTGCAAAGACGGTTGCTTCAGCGCAGGCAGTTGTTGATAAATCGTCCGGTAGTGACTTGGGGAAAAAGATTGCAAGATATGCATGTCAGTTTATCGGAAATCCTTATGTCATGGGTGGAACGAGTCTGACAAACGGAGCGGATTGCTCCGGCTTTACATATAGGGTGTACTCAGACTTTGGATACAAGATTCCAAGGACTTCTTACTCACAGCGTTCGGCAGGTAAGGAAGTATCTCTTGCTTCTGCACAGCCGGGAGATTTAGTCTGTTATGACGGACATGTAGGTATGTACATCGGTGGCGGACTTATTGTACATGCGAGTACGGCAAAAACAGGTATTAAAGTTAGCAATGCAACATATAGAACGATATTGTCGGTAAGACGGATTATTTAATAAAAACGTATGT
>SVFS01000029.1 GCA_015056725.1 Lachnospiraceae bacterium
ATTAGTTGTATTTACGTTTTCTAGCTGCTTCAGATTTTTTCTTACGTCTTACGCTAGGTTTCTCATAGTGCTCTCTCTTGCGGATTTCCTGCTGGATACCTGCCTTAGCGCAGCTTCTTTTGAAACGGCGTAATGCGCTATCTAAAGATTCATTTTCTTTTACGATTACGTTAGACATTACTTCACCTGACCTCCCTTCAGTCCCTTCAATTATCTTGACCGAGTGGGTTATTTTTGCGTACTGTTCATACACGATAAATATTATATCATAAAAATCATAGTCGTCAACTAGTAATTTCCAAAAATACAAAATTCTTATTTTATCTGGCCTGCTAATACATTGCTTACTTCAGCTACTGCAGCCGGAATTCCTTCCGGATTCTTACCACCTGCCTGAGCCATGTTTGGACGGCCACCGCCGCCACCGCCTACAAGTGCTGCAATACCTTTAATTAAGTTGCCAGCATGGGCACCTTTAGCCATAGCTCCGTCTGTAGCCATTGCTACAAGGTTTACTTTTCCGTCTTTCGCAGATGCAAGAACTACTACACCTTCGCCAAGCTTTTCTTTCAGCTGGTCACCAAGATCACGAAGTCCGTTCATATCTACATCAGCAACTGCTGTTGCAAGCAATTTCACGCCGCTCACTTCTGTTACCTGATCCATTACATCGCCTAAAGCTTCTTTTGCTGCTTTGCTCTTTAAGGATTCGTTTTCGCTCTGAAGTGCTTTCATATCAGCCATGATATGATTACATTTATCAATTAAGCTTGCCGGATTTGTTTTCAGAATCTTAGCTGCTTCGTTAATCTTTGCTTCTAAATCTGCATAATATGCAAATACGCCTGCACCTGTAAGAGCTTCAATTCTTCTGATACCTGCAGCCACACCGCTTTCGGATAAAATCTTGAATGCGGAAATCACACCTGTATTCTTTACGTGTGTACCACCACAGAATTCTTTAGAATCGCCCATTTCAACGACACGTACTGTTTCGCCGTATTTTTCGCCAAACAGAGCCATTGCACCTGTTTTCTTAGCTTCTTCAATGGTAAGAACCTGTGTTACAACAGGAAGGTTCATCGCGATTTCTTCATTTACCTGTCTTTCTACTTCTGCGATTTCATCTGCTGTCATTGCAGAGAAATGAGAAAAGTCGAAACGAAGTCTTTCAGGGTCATTATAAGAACCGGACTGTTCTACATGGCTTCCCAGTACATTTCTAAGTGCCTTCTGAAGAAGGTGTGTTGCACTGTGGTTTTTACATGTAGCCATACGTCTGTTTTCATCTACAGAAAGTGTTACTACATCACCTGTTGTAAACATACCTTTTACAACTCTACCGATATGTCCTACTTTACCACCGAGCATCTTAACTGTTTCAGCTACTTCGAACTCGCTGTCGCCAAGTTTGATGATACCTGTATCGCCAACCTGACCACCCATAGTAGCGTAGAATGGAGTTTCTTCTACAAAGATTGTACCATTTTGTCCGTCTGTAAGTGCTTCCACGATTTCTGTTTCTGTAGTCATAACCGTAATCTTGGAATCACATGTAAGATTATCATAACCTACAAATACGGATGTAATACTTGGGTCGATGGATTCGTATACTGTCACGTCAGCACCCATATAGTTTGTTACTTTACGTGCTTTACGTGCTTTTTCCTTCTGTTCGTTCATACATGCCTTGAAGCCGTCTTCATCTACTGTGAAGCCCTTTTCTTCAAGAATTTCTTTTGTAAGGTCTACAGGGAATCCGTAAGTATCGTATAACTTGAATGCATCATCACCGGATAATTCTTTCTTTCCTGCTGCAGTAAGTGCATCCTGCATTTCTACTAAGATACCAAGTCCCTGGTCGATTGTGCTGTTAAATTTATTTTCTTCCTGTGTTAAAACATTTAAAATAAATGCTTTCTTTTCTTCTAATTCAGGATATCCGTCTTTAGAACCTGCGATAACTGTTTCGCTAAGACCTGCAAGGAATGTTCCCTGGATACCAAGTTTACGTCCCTGACGTGCTGCACGACGGATAATTCTACGGAGAACGTAGCCTCTACCTTCGTTACTTGGCATAATACCGTCAGAAATCATAAATGTAGCGGAACGGATATGGTCTGTGATGATACGGATAGATACGTCTGTATCATAATCGTCATGGTAGTTTTTACCGGCGATTTCACATACTTTGCTACGAAGAGCAAATACAGTATCTACGTCAAAGATAGAGTCCACATCCTGAACTACGCTTGCAAGACGTTCCAGCCCCATACCTGTATCGATATTCTTCTGTTCCAGTTCTGTATAATTGCCTTTACCGTCGTTATCAAACTGTGTAAATACGTTGTTCCAGATTTCCATAAATCTGTCACAGTCACAGCCTACTGTACAATCCGGCTTTCCACAACCGTATTTCTCACCACGGTCATAGTAAATTTCAGAACATGGACCACATGGACCGGAACCGTGTTCCCAGAAGTTATCTGCTTTACCAAAACGGAAAATGCGTTCCGGTGCAATACCGATTTCCTTGTTCCAGATTTCCCATGCTTCATCATCGTTTTCGTATACGGATGGATACAGTCTTTCCGGATCAAGTCCTACTACTTCTGTTAAAAATTCCCAGCTCCACGCAATTGCTTCATGTTTGAAATAATCACCAAAGGAGAAGTTACCAAGCATTTCAAAGAATGTACCGTGACGAGCTGTTTTACCTACGTTTTCAAGGTCACCTGTACGAATACATTTCTGACAGGTTGTCACTCTTTTTCTTGGTGGAATTTCCTGTCCTGTAAAGTATGGTTTCAGTGGTGCCATACCGGAGTTGATTAACAATAAACTGTTATCATTGTGCGGAACCAGTGAAAAGCTTTTCATTTTTAAATGTTCTTTGCTTTCGAAGAACTCAAGATACATTCTACGAAGCTCGTTAACGCCGTATGCTTTCATTTTTATTATCCTTTCAAATAAGCAACAGAAAGCCCGCTCTGCGAACTTTCTGTTTTGTCCTATAACTCTTAGAAATCAAATTTATCTGCGAAGAATGCATCTAATTCATCGATAGATACACGTACCTGTTCCATCGTATCACGGAAACGTACTGTAACCATATTATCTGTTTCGGATTCGAAATCGTATGTAACACAGAATGGTGTTCCGATTTCGTCCTGACGACGGTATCTCTTACCGATGTTACCTCTATCGTCAAATTCGCAGTTGTATTTCTTAGCAAGTTTTGTATAAATCTTTTCAGCACCTTCATTTAATTTCTTAGAAAGTGGAAGGATACCGATTTTAACCGGTGCAAGTGCAGGATGGAAATGAAGCACTGTACGTACATCACCTTCACCGATTTCTTCTTCATCATAAGCTGCACATAAGAATGCAAGTACCACACGGTCTGCACCTAAGGATGGTTCTACTACATATGGAACGTATTTTTCGTTCTTAGAATCATCAAAATAGCTCATATCTTCACCGGATACGTTCTGATGCTGTGTCAGGTCGTAGTCTGTTCTGTCAGCGATACCCCATAATTCGCCCCAACCAAATGGGAATTTGAATTCGATATCTGTTGTTCCTTTAGAATAGAAGCAAAGTTCTTCCGGATCATGGTCACGGAGTCTCATTTCGTCTTCTTTAATACCGAGAGCTAATAACCAGTCACGGCAGAAGCCTCTCCAGTACTGGAACCATTCCATATCTGTACCAGGTTCGCAGAAGAATTCAAGTTCCATCTGTTCAAATTCTCTTGTACGGAATGTGAAGTTACCCGGTGTAATTTCGTTACGGAAAGATTTACCAATCTGACCGATACCGAAAGGAATTTTTTTACGGGATGTTCTCTGTACGTTTTTGAAGTTTACGAAAATACCCTGGGCTGTTTCAGGTCTTAAATATACAGTATTTCTTGCATCTTCAGTAACACCCTGGAAAGTTTTGAACATCAGGTTGAACTGACGGATATCTGTGAAGTTGTGTTTACCACATGTAGGACAAGGAATGTTGTTGTCTTCTACAAATGCTTTCATTTCTTCCTGAGAAAATGCATCGATTGGTTTTTCTAATGTGATGCCGTTTTCTGCTGCATAATCTTCGATTAATTTATCTGCACGGAAACGTTCTTTACATTCTTTACAGTCCATAAGCGGATCAGAGAAGCCGCCTAAGTGACCGGAAGCTACCCATGTCTGTGGGTTCATTAAGATTGCACAGTCTACACCTACGTTGTATGGATTTTCTGTAACAAATTTCTGCCACCATGCTTTTTTAACGTTGTTCTTTAATTCAACACCTAAGTTACCGTAATCCCATGTATTCGCAAGACCTCCGTAAATTTCAGAACCAGGATATACAAATCCTCTGGCCTTTGCTAATGCAACGATTTTTTCCATTGTTTTTTCCATAATACAAACTCCTTTCATACAAGCCCTTGTTCTTATGCTTAATCATTCAAAATAATATAATACAAACCATCTATTGCAGAAATATCTACTGTATTTTTATCTACAATTACCACACCGTTTGACACATGGGAAATCTGCCCCGATACGTTTATCCGCATGTTTGCCGGTGTCTGTGTTGTACCATCATGATTTAGACGTGCATCATATATTAAAATCTTGCTTTCCCCAAGATTTAAAATATCATTCTTTTTCAAAATTTCCGTATCGTTTTCTCTTCCGTGAAGAATCACATCCAGACTGTGACCTGCCTTATAAGCCTCTTCTATGGTTCCATAGAAAAACAGAATCTCTTCCATTGTATTTATATTGCAAAATCCGTTAAAATCTGCCGCAGAAGGAAATTTCATTTCAACTACAATATTTCCTTTTTCATTTTGACTTACTCCGGCAATCTCAATTGCTCCTTCGGCAAGCCCTTGATTATACTGCGTCACATCTTCCTGCAACATCGCTTCAAAATCACTGATACTATATTCCGTTCCAAAGTTCTCTACGATTTTATAATCTATCGTACCATCATTCCCTACAGAAATGGAGGTCACATCCTCCTGCGGTGTTTCCTTTCCGCAAGCAACAATACAGAACGCTGAAAACAAGGCAAGTGCCATCACTTTCCATCTTTTCATGCAATCATGTACTCCCTTCTGTGCACACAAATTCCTGCAGAACTAATCCTGCAGGCATAACACTGTTTCTTATTATAATCGACTTAATGCTCTTTTTCAATAAAGAAATTCTTCTAATATTTCCTGACTTTTGAAAGTATGATTCCATATCCTGTCACGATACCGTTTGGTTATCATCTGACACTCTGCCAAAACCTCATTCGTCAAAGAAAACGTATACAACTTCTCTATCGGAGTTTCGCTGATAAAATTCATTGTATACGCTGCTGCTTCCGATACATCTTTTTCCTGCGGTGCCCCCGGAAATTCACCATTTACAGCCATTGCCTTACATTCAAAAACCATTCTTACCAGTTCATTTGACAAGCCTTTATGTATCAGTGCCCTCATGGATTGATATAATAATTTCAGCATCTGCGCTTCATCATTATTCTCACGCGTATAATAGTCTGCCACCTCTAAAAAATACATCCCATAATAAGCACCTTCCAGATCCAGTCTGAGTTCTTCAAAATACTGTGATATCTGTACGTCGTTAATGGTATAAGAATTTCGTCCTTCATAGAGCCTAAATACACCAAAGCAAAACGGATTTGTTCCTGCCATAAAACGATTATTCATTTTTCGCGAATTTCTGGCAAAAGCAGAAATTTTCCCACGTTCTTTCGTAAGAATCGTCACTGCTCTGTCATATTCACCGACAGGAATTACCTTGATTACCATCCCCGTCACTTGCACGAAGTCCTGCATCTGATTTCTCCTTGCTCTCCGAAGCATTTTCACACACGCTCTTATAGCGTAAGTAGTCTTCTACTTTTCCCGATAATGCAAATCTTTTCCATTCGTTTGTTTCTTCCATGCCCGACTCCTTTTATGTTTTCCTTTAGAGTCTGCATTTCCATCTTATCTTATGCGATAAACCCTTTTCCATATTTGGAAGAAACTCCCACCTAGAGTTCGATATCCTTCGGATTATAACCAAAGTTTTTCATCAGAATATCGCTGTCTCTCCAATCCTTCTTTACTTTAACCCAAAGCTGAAGATTCACTTTCGTTTCCAATAAATTTTCAATATCCTGACGGGCACGGCTGCCTATTTTCTTCAGCATAACCCCTTGCTTTCCAATAATAATTCCCTTATGCGAATCTCTCTCGCATACAATGGTTGCCTGAATCTCACAAAGTCCCTTTTTGTACTTCATGCTTTCAATCGTAACAGCAATCCCATGCGGAATTTCATCCTCAAGACTGCGAAGTGCCTTTTCACGAATCAACTCTGCCACAATCTGTCTCTCCGGCTGGTCGGTAATGGTATCTTCATCATAAAAAGGAACGCCGTAAGGAAGATATTTCATAATTGTCTGAATCAAATCATCTGTATTATCTGCCTTGAGTGCCGATACCGGAACGATTTCCGCGAAATCATATTCTTTACGGTATGTATCAATAAAAGAAAGGATTTCTTCCTTTTTAACCGTATCAATCTTATTGATAACAAGAATAACCGGCGTGGTAATCTTTTTCAGCTGTTCAATAATATGTCTCTCGCCTGCTCCGATAAAGTTAGACGGCTCAACGAGCCACAACACAACGTCTACTTCCTTAAGCGTGTGTGTGGCTACATTTACCATATAATCGCCAAGCTTATTTTTGGATTTATGAATCCCCGGCGTATCCAGAAAGACTATCTGTCCGTTTTCGTCTGTATACACAGTCTGGATACGGTTTCTTGTAGTCTGTGGTTTGTTACTTGTAATTGCAATTTTCATACCAATCAGGGTATTCATTAGTGTGGATTTCCCTACATTCGGTCTGCCTATCAATGTAGCAAATCCTGCTTTATATGCTTTATTTTCCATTTATTTTTCTTTATCCTCCAGCATATTGTCATTTATGCTTTTTAATTTTTCGAGTTCCTTTGCACGCTTCTTTGCATTTTTCTTCTGAATACGGGTCACAACCCATATTACGATTACGATAATTACTGCAATAAGTACAAGATACGGAATACTGATAATCAGACCCACAAAGAAATTCTTTATGCCATTGCATACATTATAAAAGCTTTCGCCCAATCCGTTACTTATTTTATCCCAGGTTGTTTCTTCCTGTACCGGAGTAAGTCTCTCTACTTCCGTAATGTCCAAATGAATTGTGCTGTAATTGATTTTATTGTCATATGTACGAAGCTGGGATTCCATACTCTCCAGCTCATATCTTACTTCTCCAAGCTTGTCTTCAATCGCCAGAATATCCTCCATGGACTCTGCCATTTCCAAAAGCTCCAGCAGACGCTCCTGCTCTACCAAAAGGGCTTTTTTACGGCTTTCCAAATCCACATAAGATAATGTCACATCTTCTACCGATTTTGACTGATTCACAATATTAGACTGCTCTGCCATACGATTTACAAATGCACTTAAATGCTCTGCCGGAACACGAATCGTCATATAAGCGGAACGCGAGCTGTATACGTCATATGCACTTCCGTTCCAGATCTGTGTCTGTTCCATATAACCGCCAAGCTCTGAAACCCAGGTTTCAATATTGTACAGCAATATATCCATATCTTCTGTCTCAGCAGATACATCCATTGTTGTAATCAGCTTTCTGTCTGCAAGGGGATCTTTTATCTCAGAAGCCTTTTCTGCTTCAGCCGGCTCTTCAATAGCTTCTTCCGTAGGCATCTCATTATCATAAAGATAATAACCACTTCCCGCTTCTTCGGCAATCGCTGCCGGTGCCGCTGCTGTCATCGCAGCCTCTTCTTTCGCCGCACCACAACCTGTCATCAGCAAAATACATAACAATAATGCTATAAAACTTCTCTTTTTCATAACGATTCCTCCTTTTAGGTCATGAAACAATTCCTATCACGCTCTACTGATTTTATCGGAACATCTGCTCGGTTACTTTAAATACATCTTTTGCTGCTTTAATTTTTTCATCTTTTCCGATTACACAAACACATTCATCTTCCATAAATGCTTTAATATAATCAGCAAGTCCGCGAATAATTTCTGCTGAAGTTGCAAGTAACTCATCTCGCTCCTTCTGAAGCATCTCATATGTTGTACCTGTCAGGTAACAACCCAACGCATATGAACCTTTAGCCTGTGGTGATTTCGGCACATCAATTTCACTGATTGCACCAATAATATACTGTGTCATTTCTTCCTCATCACCATCGTATCCGCGAATATAATCTGCGGCTTTTTCATATACTTCAATGGTTTTTTCCAGATTCGGATCACGATAAGATACAAAGTACGCATCTCCATTCTTTACAAATCCACACATACAGCCATATGCACCGCCTTTTACTCTTACATTATTCCAAAGGTAATCATAGCTGAACATCACGCGGAGTACCCGAAGTGCTCCTGTATAATCCAAACCTTTTTTTGCAAAATTGCCGGCGCGGCACACATATTGAACCTGTGAAGAAGTCAAAAAGCCTTCATTTTTCTTTTTAAGGACCGGTTTAAACACAGGCTCTGTACTTGTCAGTTCCTCTGTAAAAAGCTTACCGGCAAGCTTTTCTACTTCTGTAAATAAATCATCCAACGCATCTTTTGGAGCTGTATAATCGACCATCATCTTTTCCGCACGGAAAATATGCTTCATTAAATATTCTAACTTATTTGCCAAATCCTCTTTACGATTTTCATAATCATTCAGTAATTCTTCCACTAAACGATATTGGGAAAGAGAATTCATCACTTCCATACCCGCAGCCATTTCAGAAATGTAAGAGGTTGCCCTGAGCATTGCGGTAGAATGACCGGCGGATAAGAGGTCTGACTGCAGACGGGATTTTGTTTCCTCCAAAAGCTCTTTTAATCTCTTATAATCATGCCATTTTGTATTTTTGATTGGCTCTAATAAAAGTGTAAAGGCATCCGAAATATTTGGCAATAAAAAGCGTGCCTTCGCATCCATTGTAAAATGATAAGAGGATAAATCCGCTTTCATATAATGATTTACATTAAAACCAATTCCACCCGTTTTACGGTTCACTTCATTGGTAAAGTCCGCATACGTGTAATTTTCCGTATTGATTAAACCGATAACATTTTTCAAAATTCCAACATACGGAAACAGACTTTGTGGTACATCATCCATCTTAAAAATCCATTTCACATATCCGATGCCGTTTGTAAAAATATCATGGAACAGTACTTTGGTGTCTCCACAGAAAAGCTCTTCGTTTTTGAACATCTCTGCTTCTTTTTTCAAATCCGAAATATTCAAATGCGGAATCGTAGCAAGCGCTTCCGGTGAATCCTCTTCTTCCTGATAAGCTTTTAATGCTGCTGTTTCTTCTACGATGCTTTCTTTTTCTTCTTCTGATAAAGTAGCTTTATATGCCTGAAGCTTGTCATAAAGCTCCTTATCCTTTTTCATATTAAGACCTTTACACGGTGTCAGCATAACAATGCTTCCGTGAGTATTATCTAACAGATATTTCTGTACAAGCTGCTCATAATAATCTGTTTTTACAAGCTCTTTCAATTTCTGATACGTTCCGTTTGCTTCCACATGAATAAACGGTTTTGTATCATCATGAAGCCAGGAATCCAGCATCTGCAAGCCATACATCAGTCCCTTTGGATAGCGGCCGAAATCCGCTTCACGATGTCTGAATTCGTAATGATTAATGGCTGCATACAATGCCTTTTTATCAATTCCGTCTTTTACCTGCTTTTCCAGCACTTCCCTGTACGTGTCAAGAAATTCCTGCTTTTGTTCCGGATTTGCATTTTTGGCAATCACGCTGAAATACGGTTGCTTAATCCCTTCTTCATAGACGCTGTATACATCTTTTCCGATTCCTTTATCAATCATCGCCTGACGAAGTGGCGCTCCCGGTGCGGAGCAAAGGGCATAATCCAGTATTTCAAATGCAATATATAAGTCCTTATCCAGATTATCACTCAATGATTTATTGATGGACAGATACGTATTATCGCGCTCTTCTTCTCCCTCTGAAATGGAATATTCTTTATGAATATCATGAACCTCTTCAAAAGCAGACTGCCATAACAACTCCGAATCTACTTCCTGTGCTGAAAATGCAGACAAGTACTCTTCGTCAATAAAACGAAGCTTCTCTTCCATATCCATATCGCCATATAAATAGATATAGCTGTTTGACGGATGATAATACTTTCTGTGGAAATCAAGGAATCTTTCATAAGTCAGCTCCGGAATTACATCAGGATCTCCACCGGATTCATACCCATAAGATGTATCAGGATAAAGAGAATTCATAATTTCTCTTTCCAGCACATCATCCGCAGATGAAAAAGCACCTTTCATCTCATTATATACAACGCCATTGATGGAAAGCTCATCTTCCATGCTTTCCATTTCATAGTGCCAGCCTTCCTGCTTGAAAATCTTTTCTTCTTTATAAATATTTGGATAAAAAACCGCATCCAGATATACGTGCATCAGATTCTGAAAATCCTTATCATTACAGCTTGCAAGTGGATATACGGTTTTATCAGGATATGTCATCGCATTTAAAAAAGTATTTAAGCTCCCCTTTGCCAGCAAAATGAACGGATCTTTTACCGGAAAACGCTCAGAACCACATAACACGGAATGTTCGATGATATGTGCACTACCGGTTGAATCAACCGGAGGGGTACGGAAACCGATATAAAACACTTTATTTTCATCATCATTACTTACCAGAACAAGTCTTGCACCGGTTTTCTTATGACGGAGAATATAGCTGTCTGAATTTAAATCATATAATCTTCCCTTCTCCAATAATTCATAAGCGTTTAATGTCTCTGGATTCCATTTTTTCATTACATGCATACCTCTTAATTATTTGATTTCAGGCATGCTCCGAAGGAGCATGTCGTATGTTCCGATTTATATAATAAATCGAGAACTCTGACCTGACCCAACATGCTCCTTCGGAGCACGTCGCCTGGTCAGGATTCATAGAGTCCTGACATTTAATAAAAGAGCTGGTCAGGCATAAAGCACAAACCAGCTCAGTGTAAAAGGGGAATTTTACCGATATTTAGTGGGTCGTAGGAGTTATTCCTTTGACCATCCTCAGAATAACAGATATTTCGACTTAATACAAGTATTTTTTCCTAAATTACAAAAGATGTGAGCGCAAGTTTCGACAAAATTATCTCCTGTACGACAATACCCGCTGTTTTTTTCTTTGCCAATGTAATATCTACAAATTCTTTCAGCTTTAAAGTACGTTCCTTGTACCCCCATTTTTTCTTTCCGAATAAAGATTTCTTTTCTTCTATAATATTAATCTTTACCTTTACACGTAACTGCTCATAATGCTTATACACTAAGCTGTCTTTCTTCATATAATATAAATCACTCTCAATGGACATATCCGGATCTCTGTCTTTATAGATACAGTTTTCCAATACTTTCTTCAATTTAAAACTCACTTCCGGATTTTCCATTAATTCCCTGTATGTGTATTTGGCACCTATATATATGAGGCTCGTGTCCTGCATAATATATTTATAATCTTCGTACTGTGTTTTACCCATGTCCTACTCCGAATATTCAATACATCCTTTGTACTATTCTACTTATTTTCTGCCTTCCGCATCAATATCTTCAATCGCATAACCACTCATCTGATAGATTTCCCAAATCTCATCTTCCGATAATTCCAATTCCTCTGAAAGCTCTTTCACCGTAACATTTCTGCGGAACTCTTCTGCCAATTCTTTTGCTTTCTCTGCCAAAAAATTCACTTTTTCTTCCAGCTTACGATCCGCCTGATGTACCTCGATATCATCTGCTATCAATTCTTCCATAGAATCCATAATCATACGCACAAGCAAGCCTTCTGCACCGGCAGCACTTTCTTCGCACGCAAGCATTGTCACGCCTTCACTAAGCGCCATGTTTCCCTGCCCGATTAAATCCTCCAAATAAACGCCTTGACCGCTGTAAAGCTTTGCAATCTCCGCAACCTTTGGTAAAAACAGCTCAATCAGTCTCTGCTGCGCTCCTTTTTCTCCTGCCATAGCAGATAGGAAATAAGCTTCCTTTTCCCCATCCGAAACTTCTTCTATCTGATTCAGCACTTCCAGATATTCCTTCAGATAATCCTTTTCTTCCTCAGAAAGGTATTCATCCAAATCAATATTTTCATCAATTCCTATTTTATTTTTCTTCAAATAATCATATACCAAAAGAAGCTGTGATTCCTCTAAGGCTAAAACAGAAAATGCCTCTTCAACCTGCTGTTTGGAAATTACATTCCCCTGTTCGCGTGCTTTTTTACGGACTGCCTCTAAAGTTTTGGCAAATAAAATCTCATTATTCATAAATACTCTATACTCTCCAAAATATCCCTCTATTCAACAACATGCTGATGTGTAAACAGATGCTCTTCGCAATATTCATAATTTCCTGCGCATTTAGAACAGAATCGGAAGCTAAGCTCCGGATTAGACACTTCCGTTCTTCCGCAGATTGCACATTTATGCTTTGTAATACCGGGAGCTTGCATTGTCTGACGCTCAAAATCTCTTCTGCGCTTCTGCTGTCTTGGACTGTAACGACTAAGTCCCTTATACGCATAAAAGAAAATAAGGAAATTGAGCATTGCCACAACAATTGCCACACAATAAGAATATGCCCCTACTGTCAGATACTGTATCAGATTTACGATCATTAAAATTGCATCTAATACCGCAAGTACTTTTGCTTTAATCGGAAATACAAAATAAATCAAAAATCTTTCTTCCGGGAACAAGGTACAAAATGCAAAGAACATCGATTGATATAAATATGACATTCCTCCATAATACGTTGCCTGCCCTGTCGTAATATATAAAATCAGCTCTGCAATAAGAGTCAGCACAATACCGCCAAAAAAGTACAGGTTAAAACGGAACTCACCCCATATATGCTCCAGTGAATGTCCGAACAAATAATAAATATGAATCGTAATAATGAAAAACAGAATATCAAACATTCCGTTTAAAGATGCCGGTGCTAATATAAACGTAAAAATTCTCCAAATCTGTCCTGCACGAATAGCATTAAAATCAAGCGCCAGAAGCTGATAATAAAATGCCGGTGCAAACATACTTAATATCGTAGTTGCCACATATAATATGATGAAATAATTAATCAGATTAGGAATTGCATATCTGCCAAATTTTTTCTCTAATTTTGTCACTAATTTTTGCACAAAAAATACCATCCTTTTTGCTTTTTACATTTTGCATCATACCATTTTCACATTAAAAAGTAAACGCACAAGACCCTCTTTATAATTTTTTCATGATTGTAAATTAGTTAAAAAATTTTAGTAAATTTTTACCAAATCTTAACCCCGAATTTATTGAAGCGCAAATTATACTACTGTATAATTTTATAGGTTTGCAAAAAAACGACAAAATCAAACAAAATACACAAAATGAAAAAGAAAGGCATTAACGATGAATTGTTCCAAATATACATTAGGTATTGATATTGGCTCTACTACAGTTAAAATTGCTATTCTTGATGACAATAACCAATTACTTTTCGCTGACTATGAACGACATTTTGCTAATATACAGGAAACATTAGCAGAATTATTAAAAAGAGCATATACAACCTGTGGCAACTTAACGGTACATCCGATGATTACCGGCTCCGGTGGTCTTACACTGGCAAATCATATGGATATTCCTTTTGTACAGGAGGTTATTTCTGTTGCCACTTCTATTGAAACCTTTGCCCCACAAACTGATGTTGCCATTGAGCTTGGCGGAGAAGATGCTAAAATCATCTACTTCGAAAACGGAAACGTTGAGCAGCGTATGAATGGTATCTGTGCCGGTGGTACAGGTTCTTTTATCGACCAAATGGCATCTCTTCTTCAGACCGATGCATTCGGACTTAACGAATACGCAAAATCTTATCAATCACTATATACAATCGCCGCCCGTTGCGGTGTATTTGCCAAATCCGATATTCAGCCTTTAATTAATGAAGGAGCAACCAAAGAAGATTTATCAGCCTCTATCTTCCAGGCTGTTGTTAACCAGACCATTTCCGGTCTTGCATGCGGTAAGCCAATCAGAGGACATGTAACCTTTTTGGGCGGTCCACTCCACTTCTTATCCGAGCTCAAAGCCGCCTTCATCCGTACTTTAAAGCTAGATGATGAACACGCCATTGAACCGAAGCATTCCCATTTATTTGCTGCTATCGGTTCTGCATTAAATGCAAAAGATGCTATCCACAATACACTTGAAGAAATCATTGATAAGCTTTCTTCCGGTATTCAAATGGAATTTGAAGTAGAACGTATGGAGCCTTTGTTTGCTTCGGACGATGAATATACAGCATTTTGTAAACGTCATCAAAAAAGTCAGGTCATCAAAGGAGACCTGTCTACTTATAAGGGTAACTGCTACTTGGGAATCGATGCCGGCTCTACCACTACCAAGGTTGCTTTGGTTGGCGAAGACGGGGAACTTCTGTATTCCTTCTACAGCAACAATAACGGAAGTCCTTTAAAAACAGCCATTTCTTCTATTCAGGAAATTCAATCCATACTTCCAAAGGAAGCAAAAATTGTCCGTTCCTGCTCTACCGGCTATGGCGAAGCTTTATTAAAAGCAGCTTTTTTATTGGATGACGGAGAAGTGGAAACCGTTGCACATTATTATGCTGCAGCATTCTTTAATCCTGACGTAGATTGTATTCTCGATATCGGCGGTCAGGATATGAAATGTATTAAAATCAAAAATCAGACCGTAGATTCTGTACAGCTTAATGAGGCCTGCTCCTCAGGATGCGGTTCGTTTATTGAAACATTTGCCAAATCCCTGAATTACAGTGTACAGGATTTTGCCAAATCTGCGCTTTTCGCCGAGCATCCGATTGACCTTGGTACGCGCTGTACGGTATTTATGAATTCCAAAGTAAAACAGGCGCAGAAGGAAGGAGCTTCCGTAAACGATATTTCTGCCGGTCTTGCTTATTCTGTTATCAAGAACGCTTTGTTTAAAGTAATCAAAGTATCTTCTGCCGCAGAGCTGGGCCGTCATATCGTTGTACAGGGCGGTACCTTCTATAACGATGCCGTTTTAAAAAGCTTTGAAAAAATTGCAGACTGCGAAGTAGTACGCCCTGATATCGCCGGCATCATGGGTGCTTTTGGTTGCGCCTTAATCGCAAGAGAACGCTTTGCCTTAGAACCATCTTACCAAACTACTATGCTTAGCTTTGAACAGATTAATGCACTGGAATTCACTACAAGCATGGCGAAATGTAAAGGCTGTACAAACAACTGCCGTCTCACCATCAACCGATTCTCCGGTGACAGACAATACATTTCCGGCAACCGTTGTGAACGCGGTCTCGGAAAGCAAAAGAATGCAAATAATGTACCTAATTTATATGATTATAAAGCAAACAGACTCTTCCAGTATTATACACCTCTTTCTGCAGACGAAGCCGTACGCGGAAGTGTGGGCATCCCAAGAGTCCTGAATATGTATGAAAACTATCCGTTCTGGTTTACGTTTTTTACCAAGCTTGGTTATCAGGTCATCCTCTCTCCAAGCAGTACACATAAAATTTATGAGCTCGGCATTGAATCCATTCCTAGTGAATCCGAATGCTATCCTGCCAAGCTTGCACACGGACATGTTGCATGGCTCATTAAGAATAATGTAAGTTTTATCTTCTATCCGTCTTTATTTTACGAAAGACAGGAATTTGAAAAGGCTAACAATCATTACAACTGTCCTATCGTTACATCTTACTCTGAGAACATCCGTAATAATGTAGATGAAATCGGACAGGGAAAGGTTCTTTTCCGTAATCCGTTCATGAGCTTCAAATCGCCTGACACGATTAAGCATGCTCTGCGTCTGGAATTTAAGGATATTTCCACCAAGGAAATTGATGATGCCGTAGATGCTGCATGGCTCGAACAGGAAAATGCCCGTCAAGATATAAAAGAAAAAGGAGAAGAAGTACTTCGCTGGATAGAAGAACATAATGGTCGTGGTATCGTTCTTGCCGGAAGACCATACCATATTGATCCTGAAATCAATCATGGTATTCCTGAGCTGATTAACAGCTATAATATCGCTGTTCTTACAGAAGATTCCATCAGCCATCTGGCAGAGCCCGAAAGACCACTCCTCGTATCAGACCAGTGGATGTATCATTCCAGACTTTACGCTGCAGCAAGCTATGTAAAAACGCGTGATGACCTTGATTTAATCCAGCTTAATTCCTTTGGTTGCGGTCTGGATGCCGTTACCACCGATCAGGTAAATGATATCCTTTCCGGCTCCGGTAAGATATATACCTGCTTGAAAATTGACGAAGTAAATAATCTCGGAGCTGCACGTATTCGAATCCGTTCACTACTCTCTGCGATTCGTGTCCGTGAACAGAAAAAATTCAAACGTACCATTCAGTCCAGTGCTATTAACAGAGTCATCTTTACAGAAGAAATGCGAAAAGACTATACCATCCTCTGTCCTCAGATGTCTCCAATCCACTTTGATATGATTGAACCTGCCATGAATGCCTGTGGTTACCATATCGAAGTACTCGGAAACGATAACAGACAGGCCATTGATACCGGATTAAAATATGTCAACAACGATGCCTGCTACCCAAGCCTTATCGTCGTAGGTCAGATTATGGATGCTCTTTTGTCCGGCAAATATAACTTAAATAAAACTGCTGTTATTATGACACAGACAGGCGGTGGATGCCGTGCTACAAACTATGTGGGATTTATCCGCCGTGCACTTGAAAAAGCAGGCATGCCGCAGATTCCGGTTATCTCACTTAATTTAAGTGGAATCGAAACAAATCCGGGCCTTGATATTAATCTTGATCTGATTATACGAATCGCGTATGCCATTACCTTTGGTGATATTTTTATGCGTTGTGTTTATCGTATGCGTCCTTATGAAAAAGAAACCGGTACGACAAATCTTCTTCATGATAAATGGAAAAAAGAATGCATCACTTTCCTTACCGGAAAACATTTGAATTTCCTGAAATTCCGTAAGATGTGTAAACAAATCGTAAACGATTTTGATAAGATTGAAATCAACGACGTTCGCAAACCTCGTGTAGGAATCGTAGGTGAAATTCTTGTAAAATATGCACCGATTGCCAACAACCATCTGGTAAACCTTTTAGAAAACGAAGGTGCTGAAGCAGTATGTCCTGACTTATTAGACTTCATGCTCTATTGCTTCTATAACCAGATACATAAAGCTGAATATTTAGGAACAAGCAAAAAGACAGCACGTCTGTGCAGAACCGGAATTCACTGTTTAGAAGTATTACGCGGCGGAGCAGCCAAAGCGTTTCAGGCGAGTAAACATTTTTATCCGCCTGCCGGCATATACCAAACTGTTGAAGCAGCAAAACCGATTGTAAACATCGGCAATCAGACCGGCGAAGGCTGGTTTTTGACCGGTGAAATGATTGAACTAATTCATAGTGGCATAAATAACATCGTATGCTGCCAACCATTTGGCTGTCTTCCTAATCACGTTGTAGGAAAAGGTGTTATCAAAGAAATACGTCATCGTCACCCACTGGCAAATATCGTAGCCATAGACTATGACCCGGGCGCATCTGAGGTTAATCAGTTAAACCGAATTAAACTCATGCTCTCTACAGCTCTTAAAAACATGAAAAAAAGGACTTAAGCATCGCTTAAGTCCTTCTTCTCTAGTTTGTATTAACTTCCATTTGTGGTTTTCCAAGGAAATATCCTTGTCCATAATCAGCTCCAAGACGTACTACAGTATCTACTTCTTCCTGTGTTTCGATACCTTCCGCTATTACTTTAATATTATTTTCATGGCAGTAACCAATAATTCCTGCTACTAAAGTCTGCTGTGACTGTGATTCATGAATATTTCGAATCAACGTCATATCCAGCTTAATAAATCCATAGCAGCGTGCCATTAAAGTATTTGTATTGCTATAACCGGAACCGAAATCATCCAGTGCTGTACTTACCTGATGCTGACTGCACCATTCTGCTTTAATCTGTTCACTTTCGGAACTGATTTCTGCATTTTCTGTTGTTTCCATTACAATCCATTCCAGAGAATCTCCATACATTCTATTAATTAATGCAAAATCCTCTCTGCTCATGCATTGATTCGGTAACGAGTTAATAAACAGTTTTGCGTCAGGACACTTATCTCTCTGTGCCATGAAGCATTCAATTGATCTAAACCAGGTAATTCTTTCAATTCTGTCAAGCTTTGAACGAACCTCTGCCGCACGAAGTAAATCTGCCGGTGACCGTAACGTATCTGACTGCGGACGCATCAATGCTTCGTATGCATATACCTGATTTGTATGCAAATCTACAATTGGCTGGAATGCATATCTGACATCCTCTTCCAAAATCACTCGGTCAAGTTCCATTACGCTGTTGACTAATATCTGATCTTTTTCATAGGTATTCTTATCAAATACACGTACATACCCTTTGGCACTTCTCTTCACTTCCAAAAGTGCGAAATCCGCATGTCTGAAGAGTTCCGCATAAGTAGTTCCATCTGCTCCGAATACTGCTACTCCTACAGAAGCACTGGCATGTAATCTGCTTCCGTCAGGAAGCATAATTTCCCTATTCATAAATTCCGTATGGATATCCTTTATCCTCTGCACCAGATTCTGGATATAATCCCCATGCAGAATAATAATAAACTCATCACCCGAAAGACGTGCTACTATACTATTTTCGTAATGATGTTCCCTAAAGATATCTGCGAGAAGACATAAATATCTGTCTCCCACATCATGTCCATACGTGTCGTTTACATATTTCAGATTATCCAAATCCCATACGGATAAAATACCATCCCGACAGTTTTCTGTCTCAATCAAACGAATTGCTTTTCTTGCAAGTGCTCTACGATTATACAGATTTGTCAGAATATCAAAATCCCTGTCATGCTTGATACGCTCTTTTTCACGCATATCCTTAGTAACATCCAGAAATACATACATCTGCTGCTGCGGAGGACCTGACGGTTTCATCAAAATATATCGGTCACGACCTTCTTCATTGCAATAATAATATACATACTTCTCATCTTCTACGGACACAAGCTTTGACCTGATTTCCGTAAGCACCGGTAATAATAAATCTTTACGGATATAATTATCCTTCCACTGCGGAAGTGTAATTTCAAATATCTCCATAAAACGTTCGGTACAATATGCTTTTTCGCTGTCAAAATGGTACTGCATTACTGCCAGCGGAACTCCGGCTGTATGAATAATATCGGACATTCTGTTACCATACCGATAAATCGTTTTACTTTGATCAATAATTTCATCAGCCAGTTCATCAAATTCCTTGATGCCCGTCTGTGGCAGCTTCATCTGAGAAGGCGAAATGTTTTTAACGCCCTTCATTAAAATCTGAATCTTTTTATTCAAGACATATACTAATCCGATTGCTAAAACAATACTTACAATTAGTGATGCAAATAATGCAATTGCCATTCCCTGTTTAAATTGTCTGGAGGCGCGCTGTAATACATCATTATTTGCAATTCCGAATAATACCCATTTTTCATGTTCAAACGGTGTATTCGTATTATACGTACGCATTGGATATATTGCCGCACAATGTGTTGTATCGCCATAAATGGTTACATTATAAATTCCATCATAACGATTCTCTCTTATTGCTACCTCTGAATCCGTTGGAAGAAGTGCCGAATAGGTCTTCTGCTCTGTTACAACCGTTTTATAGTCAACACTATTTTCTGTAATTCCTAAATAGTACGTTGCATTATTATCTACACCAATTTCTTTACTCGGCATCTGTTTACGCAGATAATCCAAAGAAATACCATAACCGATAACGCCGTAGGATCTGTGATTTTCATCAAGAAGCGGTATCGAATAAGAAATCATCTCGATATCTCTTTCTCTCAAAGAAAATCCATCCGAAAAGTATCCTAAATCTACTGCTTCAATAGCTCCGTGACTATTTCCGGCACTATAAGGTTTGTCATAAAACAATGCATTTCCTGGCAATTCATATTTTTCTGCCCAGAAAGAATCCATTGTAAGTCCTAATTCCGTAAGTTCTTCGCTTTTGCCGGCTTCTACCAAAATATCATCATTACTTTTTCCTGATTCATCCGGATTTAAGTCTCTTAAAATGACTGCCGGTTTTTTACTACTGGTGGAATCCCCTTCTAAAATCAAAAAGCATTCTGTTGCACCGCTTCTTCGCAAGGCTTCTAAAACTCTGTCGAATGACTTACGTGCCACTTCATCACATAATTCCGGATCCGCCATAGCTTCTCCTATCTCCATGTGATTTTCCGTTGCAATCTGCGCAACAAGCTCTTGGATACTCTCTTCGTAATCTCCGATATCTGTCCATGATGCCAGCTTCTGTTCTAACGTACTTCCCCTATTCGTTACAGAATTCTGTAAACTTTCCACACAACTTTGGTCAAGTTTGCGACTGGTTTGAATACCAAATAAAATGCCGACAATCAGCACTGCCTGAAAAAATAGTATTGTCAAGATAGACAGGATAATTCTGTTTTGAATCGAATGTTTATACTTCTTATCCGTCACTCAATCACCTCATTTTACTTATTTGCAGAGTTCTTCCAATCTGCTCTTTGTATCAAGATACCACGTATCAAACTTTTCATTCGTATTCAGTTCGGCTACTGCATCTTCCATACTCATGCCTTCGTCCATATATGCTAATACGGTTTCACGATCCGCTTTCGCTGCATCACTCAAAGAATACTCCAAAATATTTCTTGCATCATATCCGTTTGAGAATCCGCGTGCAGTATATGTCGTACCGTTTTCTATCTGTTCAAAGGACACTCTGATTGCCTGCTGTTCTACTGTATCCAAATCAATTTCAGCAGAGCTTAAATAATTTTCCAATTTTTCCACGCTGCAATCTTCATTTTTAACAGGCAGATATCCCGAATCTACCGCAAAACTCAGATTTTTGTCTGACTGGGTAAGCCATTCAAGGAATATAACACTTGCATATTCTTCACGTGCAGAAGTTTTGGCAACCGCCATTCCTGCTCCCTGCTGTACTACACAAATATCTTTCCCTTCAAAGTTTGGTATCGGCAAAACAATTGCTTCTGTTTCCTGAATACTTCCATCTTCTAAAGATACTTCCGTTGGGAAATAGCTTGCACCGGTACTGGAACATACCATTGCAATAATACCGCCAAGCTTCATATCATCACTACGGAAGCGTTCATTAGCAAGGTAATATCCTTTCACATATGGCATATAATAATTATCCCACAGTTTTTTTGCAATTTCTTTATCAAACTGTACTGTTGCTTTACCACTATCTACCGTAAATACTTCTGAGCCGAGCTGATTGCTTCCAACAAGCATATAATTTGCCATAGCATCTCTTCCGAAAAATGCTTTTCCGCCGCTGTATTCATAATATTTCTCAGCAACTTCAGCAAGCCCTTCCCATGTTGACATATCTTCATATGTCACACCGGTAGCTTCTGCAAAAGCATCCCATGCCACTTTGTTAACCATTAAAATCTCTGTACTTTTAGCTGTTGGAAAAATCTTCCATCCATTATCCGTTCCAAATGTACCTTCATCAATATATGGCTGATAATATTCCGCTTTTACTTTCTCATCAATATAATTGTCTAAATTTACAAGTACATCCTGTTCATCCAATGTAACTGCTACATCCTGATAACATTGGAAAATACTCGGAATCGCTTCTGCTCCAACCCTTTTTTCTACAGCAGCAGTTACCGCTTCCTGTAAGTCACCAATACTGCTCTTACTTTCTGCTACTACAACAATTCCCTTTTCTTTTCCTACCGTGCTATTAAACTCATCTACAAGCTCATCAAAAGCTATCGCCTGTACTCCATTATAATAATGCCACAATCTGACTTCCTGAATATCTTTTGTACTTAAGCCGTAGTCATTATTCTTTCCACAGCCTGTCAGAAGTAATAATGCCATTATTAATATACATATACTCTTTCTATTTCTCACAAATGTCACCTTCCAAACATATAACCAAAAAACTCTTAGAGCTTTTTGGTTATCATAAATTCAAACTAGGGTCAGACAATTCTGACCCCAGTTTTACCATGATATCATCATCTAACTTATTTTACCAGTTATTCTGCATCTGCAACTTCAACTTTAAATTCAGATACCATACCTTCCAAATCATTTGTCAGATTCAGAAGTTTGCCCATTGCATCAGATACTTCCTGAAGATTTGCTGCTTCTTCTGCTACAACGGCACTGATTTCATTGATTTCTGTTACGTTGTTGTCAGAAGATTCGCTGATGTTGTTAACACTTGCAAGCGCGTCTGTAATCTTAGAAGAGAGAAGTTCCACTCTTTCAATGATATTTTCAACACTTCGACCAACTTCTGCTGTACCTTCCTGGATACCGGTAAAGCTCTGTTTGGTTTCTTCTGTCATCTGGTTACCTTTTTCAAGCTGCTCTAAACTGATTTCCAGTTTTTCTGCAGTTGCTGCCACGTCACGTTCTACGCTGTTAATAATACCACCGATTCTGGATGCTGCGCTGGAGGATTCATCAGCAAGGTTACGGATTTCTGTTGCTACTACTGCGAAACCTCTTCCTGCTTCACCTGCTCTGGCTGCTTCAATAGAAGCATTTAAGGATAAGAGGTTTGTCTGGGAAGCGATTTCTGCGATAGAATTCAGAATCACTGTCATTTCTTTTGTATTCTTACCAAACGCAGAGAATACTTCTTTCATTTCCTGCATAGAACGGTTTACCTGTTCCATCTGTTCTACGTAGGCCATCATCTTATCAATACCGTCCTGGGCATTTTCCTTTGCCACCTGTGCACTCTTATGAATGCTGTCAGCATCTTCTGCTACCTGACGGGAAATACTATCCATCTGTTCACTCTGTTCTACGATAGACTGTACATCAACCTGCTGCTGTTCCAAGCTGTTTAACATACCTTCTACAGCTTTCGCAATTCTTGCGGAACCTGTAGCATTTTCTTCTACGCTTTCATTTACCGTAGTAATAGCAATCTGTAAATCGCCGGAACTTTCTTTTACTTTACCAATAATATTTAATAAGCTTTCTTTCATCTTATTAAACGCACGGGATGCTTTACCTACTTCATCATTCGCCATTACAGGGATGTTAGATACTGTCAAATCTCCTTCTGCAATTATAGATAAGGAATTCTGTAATTTTTTAATCGGGCTTACAATAGCCATAGATAAACGTAATGCCATAACCAACGCAACAACAATTACGATTACTACAACTACTACTGTAGCTAACATCATACCCTTGAAATCAGACTGAATACCTTCCTGAATTGTTTCACTTCGTGAAATTTCAAGTGCCAAGAGCTGTTCTGCGTTTGTAGCGATAAATGATGCTGTAGATATCATTTCTTCTGCTATAGGCGCACCCTTTGGACTATAGGTATCACTGCTAAGCGAAATAATCTGATCATAACTTTCAATATATGCAAGAACATCTTTCTTTACTTTTTCATACTGTGTATGGTTCTGATTATACTGTGGGTCATCTCCGATATTAGTACCTATTTCTTCGATATAGACACGACATGTATCCATAATTTCCACATGTCCGCTGCTATTGATATCAGAAGCAAGATTACACATATTTACCAAAGTACGTGACATCTTAGGTAACTGTTCTTTAATATAAGTAACCTTACTGAT
This sequence comes from Lachnospiraceae bacterium, assembly GCA_015056725.1. Taxonomy (GTDB): domain Bacteria; phylum Bacillota; class Clostridia; order Lachnospirales; family Lachnospiraceae; genus 1XD8-76. The sequence goes on from SVFS01000029.1 coordinate 23,857, forward strand.
ATTCTCAAGTACAGATGCATATCTTCCGCTATACTGGCTGGAATTTATACCCATAACCAGAAGTAATCCGGAAAAGATAATGATAATAGCAAGAATGGTTGCATTTAATCTAACCTTGATACTTGCATTCTTGGCATTTTCTTTTACTTCTTTAATCTGGCGTTGTTTTTTAGCCTTTTTTTCTTTTTTCTTTTTTGGTTTTTCTGTATCTACCGCAGCTTCTTCCATAATATCAGCTGCTTCTGCTTCAACTGTTTCTATTACTTCTTCTTCAGCCGGAGTCACTTCATAATCTAATGTTTCCATCAGATTTTCTTCCGCCATTTTCTTTCTTCCTAATAATCCTTTCATATGTATCCCTCCAAGCAAATGATTATACATATGCATTATAGCACATCTATGGTAATAATTTCTATATTTTTCGACAATTTTCCACCCTTTTTTGTTTGCTTTTTATATGAAAAGCATATAAAATGATAAAGAACTATCATACAAAGGGGTAAAAAATGAAAAAATCAGTAAGAAAAACCAAATTATTTAAGAGTCTTTTCGCCTTATCTTTAGCAGTAACGATGTTTGTTACATCTGCTCTTCCTGCACAGGCAAATGTACTCGGAATCGACGTTTCCAAATGGAACGGCGGCATCAACTGGGGCGCAGTTGCAGCTTCCGGTGTAAGCTACACCTTCGTTAAAGTAGGAAGCACCAAAAGCGGCATTGACCCACGTTTCCACGAAAACATCATAAACGCACAGGCAGCAGGCATCCGAACCGGCGTATACATTTATTCTTATGCAAGAAATGTTCCTGAAGCTATTAATGAAGCAAACCTTGTACTTCAGTGGATTGCAAATTATAACATCAATTTCCCTGTTGCCTTCGATATTGAAGACAGCACACAGCAAGGACTGGATGCCAATACCGTTACGGCAATGTGTAACGCATTCTGTGACGTCATTGCAGGCGCAGGCTACCATCCAATCGTCTATACCGGTGCTAACTTCTATCAGCGTCATATGACACCGGCACTCCGTTATGACAAATGGATTGCCCACTATTCCAGCTCCTGTAAAATTCCGGGCTACTCCATCTGGCAGGCTAGCCAGACAGGCCGTATCGCCGGAGTTCCAAGCAACGTAGATATCAACTACATGGTAAAGGATTACCGCAGTTATATCCTTCCTGTTGGCTTTGCCCAAAGACCTGACGGTACTTACTTCTATAATAATTACCGTATCCAGTTTGGCTGGGTAGACTTCAACGGATTACGTTATCATATGGATGCAACCGGACGCATGAATACAGGCTGGTACACAGACGAAACAGGTACATACTATCTCAATCCTGTAGGCGGACATGCACTGGTTGGTCAGAATATTATCGACAAAGCCGGCTATATGTTTGACGAACGCGGTGCTATGCTTAGTGGCTGGCAGACGGTAGGGCCATTCAAATTCTACTACAATCCATTAGACGGAAACCGTATGCTGACAGGCTGGTTTGATGATTTAAACGGACGCTACTACTTCTCACCGCTTGACGGTCATATGATGACAGGATATACACCAATCGGTAAAGAAAATTACTATTTTAATGAAGAAGGATTAATGCAGCGTGGTATCATAAATATCGCCGGTGCAAACTTCTACTTCGACCCGATTTCCGGTGCACAGCAGACAGGCTTTATCAGTGATGGCGTAAACCGCTACTACTTCACTCCTATGGGCGGACAGATGCTGACAGGCTTACAGCCTATCGATGGCAAGGTTTACTACTTCAACGAAAAAGGTCATATGCAGGTAGGTCTCCAGACTATCGGCGGTCTGACATATTACTTTGATCCAATGACAGGTCAGATGTTGACAGGCTTACAGATGACACCACAGGGTGTATGGTACTTCTCCACACTTGACGGTCATATGGCTAAGAACGAAATCGCTATGGTTGATAACGTTCCAAGATGCTTCGATGCAAACGGAAACATGGTAGTCAATAACGTATACACAATCGGCGGTGTGACATACGCTTGTAACGAAACAGGTGCTATCATCTTCCCGGTAATCGGACAGACAGGTGCAACAGCTGCGGCGCAGTAATAAACCATTAAAACTTTATATTAATGCAAACAGATAGAGGGTATCCATTAATTGGATACCCTCGTATTTATTCAACTTATTTATCTTGTTTATTCATCTGATTCCAGAACTTGTCCCATTTCGTCTATTGTAACATTCACTGAAATTTCTTCCAAGAAAGAATAAATCCGATCTTTCTCTTCCTGCTCAGTGACAATATTTGTACAATATCCGGACTGAATCGCCGGAATCACCTTTACATCTAAACGAGACTCCTCATCATCTCCATAAAAATGCAAATCAAGAAGCATGGTATCCAACGTCTTTTCATTAAACCAATAATTGCCAAGACTGTAGATAATCGGCTTGCCATCGTAATATTCCATTCCCTGCAAGCAATGACTATGAGCCCCGATAATGACATCTGCACCTGCGTCTAAATAGTCCTTGCCTGTGGTCAGCTGTACTTCTTCCAAGTCATAGCTGTACTCCGTTCCCCAGTGCACATACGCCAGTACAAAATCTGCATTCGATTTTGCTTCCTTTATGGACTCTAAGAAAAGCTCTGTATCGTAGCACCTTAAGATACCCGGCTTCTCCTCTGTTGCCTGAGGTGTCATCTTGTTCTTTTCCGCTCTGGAAGCTGCTACAAACGCAACCGTCTTGTCATCTAATTCTATGTACACAGGTGTCATGGCCTGTTCCAGATTCCGCCCTGCTCCCATATAGGCAATGCCTGCATTTTCCAGCGTCTCAAAAGTATCAAGCAAGGCATCCATTCCATAATCATACACATGGTTATTTGCCAGCTTCACGATATCAACACCCATCTCGTGTAAAATCTCTACTCTTTCCGGATTCGCCCGAAAAGTGTAGGCTTTACCGTTTAACGGAGTGCCCCGTAAGCTGTAGGTAAACTCGTTGTTCAGACACATGATGTCTGCGTTATTCATATGTGTAAGTAGTTCCGGTGAAATGCAGTCTTTGATGCCGTTTTCTCTGGTATTTAAATACTGCGTGGTACACCAGTTTTCATCTAAGTTAATATCACCGGCGAAACATATGGTGAAATCGTAAGGGTGGGTGTCTTCCTCTTGTGGAGGTTCCGAGTTTGGAATTTCAGACAGCGATGTCTCAGACAGTTTTGATTCCGGTTGAAATTTTAGTTCCGATTCCGGTTGGGATTCTGTTTCAGATTTATGTTCTTCTACAGACGGTGCCTTTGGGATACTTTCTGCTTGTTCCGTCTTTCCACAAGCTGATAGTAATAGACATGTAAAAAGAGTCAGTATTATAATATATTTTTTTATATCATGTATTTTTCTGTCAAATAGTTGTCTCATCATTTTCTGTCATTAAGTACGATATATCTACTTATATTCATCAATCCGTATTAAGTCGCCTATAAGTTGAGATATTTCAAAAAGCCTTCACATCCGGCCATAACATCACGATACGTCTCATCAAAATTGCCGGTATACCATGGGTCAGCGATATCCCCGCCGTATCCTGCAAAAGCGGTCAGCTTATAAATCTTCCCCTGCGGATCACCGCCTGCGATACGATTCATGTTACGGATATTGGCTGTATCCATCCCTATCAGATAATCATATTTATCATAGTCGTCTTTCGTCATCTGTACTGCCCTATGAGGAATCACAGGAATCCCTACCTGACGAAGCTTGTTAACCGTCCCGTAATGCGGTCCATTGCCAATCTCTTCACGACTGGTGGCTGCGGAATCTATATAAAACATATCTTCTAAACCGCGCTGCTTTACCATGTAGGTAAGAACGCATTGTGCCATGGTGGAGCGGCAGATGTTGCCGTGGCAGATGAAAAGAACTTTTATCATAATTACATATCCTCTTATAAATTGGTATAACTTAGTTTTCACCGTATTTTCAAGGATTAGCGACACACTACGCTTCACCTTATCTTTGTATATTATAGCATATCTCCGTATACATTAGAACAAAATGCCATACAGACTGTTGTATATTTTCATTAAATACACAACGCTATATTCCATGCTTTCATTTACAATTTAACCACTAAAACTCATCCTTTTTTCGTAGTTGCGGTACTGATTGCACTTTTCGTTCTATTAATACCTTAGAGAAAGTGTCGAAAATATCATTACAATGTTGATAAGTTTTTTATTTCCATATATTTCAAAACGTTGTAGCCATTATCACACATATACACTTTTATTACTCTGAATCCTCACTCCTGCACTTTTGATGCTAATTCAATTGTACACCCACATTCCATTTCCTTCAGTTTATCTTTATCTGTTTCTTTATCTTCTTGATATTTTATCCTAATTATATTTATTGCATTGCTATAATTATATATTTTTCCTAAACTAATTGTTTTTGAATAATACAAAAGCAATAGTCCAGATATGAAAATAATACCAGAAACGGATCTTATCACCGTTTCATTTTCCCCACACGATAATACATCTAAAAATATATCAAGTGCCTCTATGTATATTGATATAGTTGCCAAAATAAGTATTCCCTCAATAATATAGCAACATATCAATCTTCCTAATCTATATTTTTTAGGCTCATCTTTAACATTTCCATCTAAAATTCTGAGATAAGATAATTTTGCCTCAAGGACAAATAAAAAATAAGCTATTATTATTATCAAAGCATATCCTATTAGCATCGGAATTAAATAATATGCTCCGATATTATCTTCATTCAAATACACTACAGAAGCCGCAAAATAAGTACCAGCTCCAGAAAACAATAACAAACTCGTTATTTTATATATATCACCTTTAACCTCTTTTTTTGAACGTTCCCAATCATCTTTCAACAACAAAGATAGATACTCTATTAATTGCCTTTGTCTTTGTTTTAATTTTAAATTCAATTTTGAATTACTTTTATCAAAGTCTTCGCACTCTATTTCATTAATCAACTCCCATATATGAGCATCGTCACTATAGGCAAACGAAATACCTTCGTTTCCAAAAGCATTAATCCTGACTTTAAGTTCTGTCAATAATTTCAAAGTCTCTTTATAACTTGCATGATTAAGATTAGATGCTATTTTTTTAATCTCTCCTCTCCACTCTTTTCTTTCTCCTGTAATATATTGAAGCGTCCCCTGCCTTCTTGTAGTAAGGTAGGATACAATACCAGAAATAATTGCCGCAATAACAGCGGAACTTAATAAAATGTCTACACTCATATTAATCTTCTCCATTTTTCTTCAGTAATTTCGTTTTTAGTATTTCAACAATATAATATCTTTTTATCACTATTAAAATCTTTAATACACTTTTCCAAAAACTCCATATGCATTTTTCCAGAATATCCATCATGAATTTTCATTTTATTTCTATGCTTGTACAAATTACGATTTACCCATAAAATTTTGATTTATCGCTCTGTTG
>SVFS01000114.1 GCA_015056725.1 Lachnospiraceae bacterium
CTGAAATAGTACAGCTTTTGGATCGTGATGATGCAATTGAGACTATTTACGGTGAGTTTTTGAAAATCATCGGAAAATATATGATGATTTCATCTGCTAAAATATATAAGATTACAAAAGACATGGAATATGCGGAAATTGTTTCTGATTGGTACACAGAGGGACTTAGTGCGGACAGACGTGCTACGCTGGACCGTGTTTTTTGTGGGGGTAAATTAGTAGACAAGCCATATATTGCATCCAGTAATACAGTAGTAGAGCCGGATGTTCGCGACATGATGTATGAGCGTGGCGTTAAAGCGACGGCAGTATTTCCGATTATGCTTAACGGAAAAGTCGGGATGACGGTTCTGTTTTCGGAAGAGAGAAAAGAGAGAAGCTGGTCAGTAGAAGATATCCGCTTTATGAATGACGCGGTGAAGGTGTTGCAGTCGATTACTACTAAACGTATTCAAAAGCATTCTCTTGCAAGTTCGTATGCTTCTTTGGAAGCAATTTTGGACAATGTAGGAAGTGGCATTTATGTTGTAGATAGTGAGACCGGCGACATATTATTTGTAAACAGGTATGTACGCAATAGCTTTCCGAAGGAACTGGAAGCAGGAGTGTTAGATATCGTATTTGGAGTAAAACGTCTTCCGGACAAAGAGAGTGGTAATTATGAAGTCCACTATTTTGAACGTTCGGCATGGTATGATTTTTATTATACGAACCTTGTATGGATGGATGGACGGAAAGTATGGTTGTGCTCCTTGTATGAGGTTTCAGATAAAAAGAAATATCAGCAGAAGATTGAGCAACAGGCTTATACAGATTTCCTGACAGGTTTGTATAACAGAATGTGTTGTGAAAGAGACCTGGCAAGATTTGTAGATACTGCAAAGAAAAACAATACGCATGGAATACTGTTATACCTTGATTTAGACGACTTTAAACATATTAATGACGGACTTGGACATCAGTATGGAGATGTGCTCTTACGTTCCATCGCACATAGTGTCCAAAGAGTTACGGGAATCGCAGATACCTGTTATCGAATGGGTGGAGATGAGTTTGTCATTGTTATTCCACCTGAGTATTATGACAACTGTGATGAAATTATTGAGAAAATAAAGGATATATTTAATAAGCCTTGGTTCTTAAAAGATGCGGATTATTATTGTACCATGAGTATGGGTGTGGTGACGTTCCCGGATGATGGTGATAATGTTGAAGACCTTATAAAAAAGGCAGATATCTCTATGTATGATGCGAAAAAGCGCGGAAAGAACAGAGTAATGCGTTACTCTTCAGATATCAGTGAGTCTTCTTATATGCGTCTTGATATGGAAAAGAACATGCGAGATGCAACCGTAAAAGGCTGTGATGAATTTGAGGTATATTATCAGCCGATTATTGATGTTGCAGAAGCAGGAAGTCCTTGTACGGGAGCAGAAGCACTTGTCCGTTGGAACAGTGACGAAATGGGCTTTGTGGCACCGTCAGATTTTATTCCGCTGGCGGAATATTTGGGACTGATTAATCCGATTGGAAATCATATTTTAGAGCAGGCATGCAAGGACTGTAAGCGTTGGAATGATGCGGGGCATACACATTATAAAGTGAATGTAAATCTTTCGGTTATCCAGCTTTTGCAACCGAATATTGTTGATGTCGTACGGAATGCGATTAATGTGTCCGGTATTAATCCACATAATCTGACATTAGAAGTAACCGAAAGTCTTGCCATTAATGATATGAGAAGAATGAAACTGGTACTTGGCAAGATTAAAAAGCTTGGTGTCAGAATAGCACTGGATGATTTCGGTACCGGTTACTCTTCTCTGAGCCATATCCGAGAAATTCCGCTTGATGTAATTAAAGTGGATCAAAGCTTTGTTAAGGGACTTGCAGAGGACAGTTATTCCCAGGCGTTTGTTAAGATGATTGCAGAGCTTGCAGATACCATTGGAGTACAGGTTTGTGTCGAGGGTATTGAAACAGAAGCACAGTATAAAGTACTGGAAGGAATGAATGTCCGAATGATTCAGGGATATTATTTTGATATGCCGATGAAACGTGAGGATTTTGAAAAGAAATACATAGAAAGGAGCGTATGATTTTCATACAGCATAGGATGGAAAAGAAAGTTTTAAGTCAGGAATTATCTGCCACAACATATCCGGGCAGAGGAATTGTAATAGGAAAGACAGCAGATGGAACACATGCAGTTACGGCATATTTCATTATGGGAAGAAGCGTAAACAGCAGAAACCGTGTATTTGTTGAAGATGGAGAAGGTATCAGAACACAGGCCTTTGATCCATCTAAATTGAGTGATCCAAGTCTGATTATTTATGCACCGGTACGTGTACTTGGTAATAAGACAATTGTTACAAACGGTGATCAGACAGATACTATCTACGAATTAATGGACAAACAGATGACTTTTGAACAGGCTCTCCGTACAAGAGAGTTTGAACCGGATGGACCAAACTATACTCCTAGAATTTCGGGAATTATGCATATTGAAGATGGCAAATACAATTATGCCATGTCTATTTTAAAGAGTGATAACGGAGATCCGGCAGGATGTAACCGTTATACATTTGCTTACGAAAATCCAAAGGCAGGAGAAGCAAGATTCATCCATACATATATGCAGGACGGAGATCCGCTTCCAAGCTTTGAAGGGGAGCCTACATGGGTAGAACTTCCGGATGCAGATATTGATACGCTTACAAATCTTATTTGGGAAAGCCTTAATGAAGATAACAAGGTATCTTTATTTGTACGTTATATCAACATTGCAGACGGTACATATGAAAGCCGTATTGTAAATAAAAATGTGTAAAACGGAAAGTGCTTTGACGGAAAATACGACAGTATATAGGGAGAAATTATGAAAGAATTAGAATTAAAATATGGTTGTAACCCAAATCAGAAACCATCAAGAGTTTTTATGGCAGACGGAAGTGAACTGCCGATTACTGTGTTAAACGGAAAACCGGGATATATTAACTTTTTAGATGCATTTAACGGTTATCAGTTAGTAAAAGAATTAAAGAAAGCTACAGGACTTCCGGCAGCTACAAGCTTTAAACATGTATCTCCGGCAGGTGCAGCAGTTGGTCTTCCGCTTTCAGACGTAGAAAAGAAAATCTACTGGGTAGATGAAAGTATCGAAATGACTCCGCTTGCAAATGCTTATGCAAAGGCACGTGGTGCGGACAGAATGTCTTCTTTTGGTGATTTTATTTCTTTATCTGACGTATGTGATAAAGCAACAGCACTTCTTATCAAGAAAGAAGTATCTGATGGTGTTATCGCACCGGGATATGAACCGGAAGCGCTTGAAATCTTAAAGGCAAAGAAAAAAGGCGGTTACAATGTAATACAGATTGATCCGGATTATGAGCCACAGCCGATTGAACACAAACAGGTATATGGTGTTACTTTTGAGCAGGGAAGAAATGAACTGAACATTGACAGAGATTTCTTATCCAACATGGTTACAGAAAATACAGAATTCCCTGACAGTGCAAAAATCGACTTAATTATCGCGCTTATTACATTAAAATATACACAGTCTAATTCTGTATGCTATGCAAAGAACGGACAGGCTATCGGTATCGGTGCGGGACAACAGTCCAGAATTCACTGTACGAGACTTGCAGGAAGTAAAGCTGATAACTGGTATCTCCGTCAGGCACCACAGGTACTTGATCTTCAGTTTGTAGATAATATCGGACGTGCTGATAGAGATAATTCTATTGATTTATATATTGG
>SVFS01000115.1 GCA_015056725.1 Lachnospiraceae bacterium
TACCACAGATAGAGCGCAATTCCTTCCGTAAGATCATAAAGCATCCTGAAGTGCTGATTCCTCTTGAAGAAACGCTACATTAAGCCTTTCGTAAGATGTTCTTTATAAAATTTAGAAAGTTTTCTTTATCTAGACATAGTTTAATCACAGTTGTTGTATATAATAAAATCATTAAATGAAGACAGCGGCTGGACTTAAGTATTTATTTACGGCTGTTGGACTTCGCCTAACAGTTACGAGAAATCGTTTACATAAATACTTTTTTCCCTCTTATAAAAGAACAAGAAATCCGATGCACTCAGTTTTCCCTGAACGCATCGGATTTTTCTTACAAAAACATTATTCTTGGTTTGAATTGCCATCATAAAGAAGTGTGCCATCCAGTTTCCACTTGGTGTACTTTCCATCACTATATCCAACTGATATAGTACCTTCTTCTAGACTTACTGAATAACTCACAAAATTCACATCGCCTTCATGTAGTTTTTCAATGGCATATACATAGTCCGGTATCTCGTCGTCTGCATTCTCCTCCTTCGTCCATATCACCTTGCCGGCAAATTCTACTTTATCAAAATCGACATATTCCCTGCCACCATTATCACCGCTTTCATAACCATATTCAAAACGCCAAATATCTTCCCTGTCGCTTGCATTTACACCTTCTGGCATTTTGTAGAGTAACGGTCTTTTAATGTTCATCTGGAGAATACTTTCATTTTCTGTTTCTTGAACAGAAATATCACCCATACTAGGACCGTTATATGGGTGGGAATATATAACGAACAGTTTGTATCCCTCATCTGTCTTGTACCGATACGCATAATGAACAGTAATCTCTTCACTTGGGAGATTTACTATATTAACTGTTCTGGCAAAGGAATATCCACCTATAACCAAAGCACATATCAAAACAACGGCAACGGCTGATACAATGAATCTCTTTCGCTTAAATGACTTCATCATATTTGAAAATCTTTTCTTGGTACTTACCTCTCCCACTTCTAAATCCAAATCAGAAAACAACGCTTCGTACTCTTCTCTGCATAAATCACAACTTTCCAAATGCTCTTTTATTGCTTCCGCTGTCGTTTTTTTTACAACTCCATCATGGTACAAAGGTAATAAATCACTAACAATATCGCAATCTAATTTTTGTCTACTCATAGTATCCATCCTTTCTCAACTTCTCTTCAATCATTTTTCTTGCCCGATGATAAGTAACTCTCGCCCAACTTTCTGTTTTGGAAAACAATCCTGCAATATCTGAAAAAGAAAGTTGCCCGAATACACGCAATGAGAAAACTTCTTTGTAGGGTTCCTGAAGGTCATGTAAGACTCTGTGAATCTCAATCGTGGTTTCCTTGTCAAGAATTTTTTGTACCATTGGTTCGGCACTTGTGTTTTCTGTGACAACCATATTGTCCGGCATTACTTCACGACCATATTTCTTACAGTTATTTAACCACAGATTCTTTGCAATCGCACAGAGCCATGTATATAGACTGCTATTTCCTTCAAATTTCCCCACTGACTTCATTGCTCTAAGAAATGTTTCCTGCGTAATATCTTGCGCTTCCATGTCATCACGGCATAGAGAAAGAGCATAACGATATACTGCTTCATATTCAGCACACAGTACTGCTTCTGATATGCCTTGCTTTTTGTTATCTTTACGCACATTCTCACCTGCCTTCCAGAATGATTCCCATGGTTTTTGTTCTGTCATATATTAGACAATCTAAAACGACAAACGTTACAAAAATAATTACTATTTAAAAATCCGATGCACTCAGACGTTATTCTGAATGCACCGGACTGTTCTACTTCTCTGTCTTTCTAATATCCTATTAATCCATATACTCCGGATGTTTTTTTATGAATTCCTCATTAGCCCTCAGCATCTGTTCATAATATTCGTTGTACAATGGACTTAAACGTCTCATTGCAGGTATGAACACGTCATAATAACCGTTTGATGAGCAAAACTCTTTCATCAGTTCCATGAATTGATATGCTGGTGAACTCTTATACTCCTCCGTCTGTTTGAAATTATGGTAAGCATCTAAGATTTCCTTATTATTATCTACAAAGGCATTAATATCCTGCATTGCATCCTGCTTTTCTTGCAAGATAGAGTTAATTTTTTCAGTCCCCTCTTCCCTGGAATATAATTCTAAATATTGGTCTAAATATTCCTGCAAATGTATTGGAATCGCCATATCCGGCACACCATCGAAAAACTCTATAATCTCCTGAAATGCATTTTTCTGTTCTTCTGTTTCTATCGGTCCAGTAAGATATCTCGAGAAATTAAGGCTGATAAATTTACCATAATAACTCGGAAATAAATCCAATAATCTTTTGATAATGACGCTTTTAGAATTAATCTCGTTAATTTCATCCGAGAGTTCTTCTACAGATTCTCCCTCTGCTATTTTTTTGAGAATAGAATGTCTGATTTTTTCTTTTTCCATATCCAGAGTTTTCTGATATAGTATGTTTTTCACATTATCTTTCTTTTCAAGAACTTGTTTGATTTCAGGAATGCTTAAACCCAATCTTCGATACAAAACGATCCTTTTTATAATCTCTACATCTTGCGCCGTAAAATCCTTATAACCATTTTCTAAAACATTGGGATTTACCATATGCTGTTCTACATAATACTGGACTGCTTTCTTTGTAATGCCACACTTTTTTGCTACTTCATTAATTAACATGAATTATCACCTCCAGCATTATCGTAAGCCGACCCGTAAGGGTGTAGTCAAGCCTTTCCTCCTGCAAGTTTCATAAGTTCTCGTTCAGACTCAACATCATTTTGATATGGATAATTTTTTGCGCACTTTTCGAACAATGTCTTGATTTTCTCAGCATTTTCTCCTTCTTTGTTATGAAGAAGTGCAAGTGCGTATTCTGTCCGTAACACAGACGGGAATTTTTTCATCTGCTTCATAAACTGCTTCTGCTCTTTCGTAAGCATTTCATCAATGATTTCTTTTCTGTTCTCTGAAATCATTTCTATATACATTCTGTCACAGACCATGAGACTTCGGTGCAGACCAACCATACCGCTTTCGATATTCATAATATGTTCCATCAGCTTGTCTGCTTCTTGAAAATCCTGCCTATCCATCAGGCGATTGCAGGCGAATACGCCCATTACAACTACCATACTGTTCTTCATGGCTTCATCAGAAGGAACAGTAAACCATTCGTCCGGCATATCTTTCAGACGCACACCCTTTGCAAGCTGTTCATTCACTTTCATCTGTATCCAAAAAGAACGCATTGCTTCACTGTTGCGTGTAAGTGAAAATGCATTGTAGCCGTCATTATCCACCGTTCCTAATCGCATAGGCACACCATTCATAATAGCAATCACAATACCGACAATGGCACACATCAATAGCATTGTCGATAGGATTGGGGTGCCTTTAGTTAGAATATACAATACAAAAAACAGGGATGAAGCAATTATATTCATCAGCGAGCCACCCAGGTTATAGAGCACCAACGGAATCTTCCCATCTTCCATGTCCGGTGGAGACATAAGACACTGTCCTCCTGTCCCTGCAATCGAAAGCCTTCTAAGACAAACTTTTTCGTTTTCTTTAACCCACATAAAACTGAAAATGCGGAACGTACTGAATTTGTATCCAGAAAGCAAACCAAACACCAAATGTCCTGCCTCATGGATAATCAGCTGTATGAATATGGCAACATACATTCCCACAAATAAAC
>SVFS01000030.1 GCA_015056725.1 Lachnospiraceae bacterium
CGTATTGCCTGGTCAGAAAGTGGACTGTTATCCACATTAATAAAAAAGAAATCTGAACGATTTGAGTTATTATGAAAAACAGAGTAGTAATGCTCTAATATATTTACTACATCATCATTTCCAAGCTGAATACGACGCTCTTTTTTGCCTTTTCCGTATACAAGAATATTTTTGTCAATTAAATCTACATCGTTTTTCTTTAACATACACAACTCTGATATTCGAATTCCTGTTGCAAAAAGAAGCTCTATAACAGCTATGTCACGTAAAGAAATACGGAATTGATAGTCCGTTTTTGCGGTATCATGATATGTATAAATACATTTTAAAAATTTTTCTACAGTATATAATGGAATAGTTTTAGGGAGAACGATGGGATCGCGGAATTTGATTTGAAGTTTGTTAAAAGGATTTAATGTAAGGACGTCTCTGTATTCCAAGTAGTGATAGAATGCTTTGACTGATGCAATTTTACGTTTCGCGGTTTTGGGATTATAAGTACGATGAAGAAAGGCAATAAATGTTTCGATGTCATTTATTGTAATATCAGAGATTATCGATAGGTTAGTTTTACTTTCAAATTGTGCTAAATCAATGCGATATGCTTTCAGAGTTTTTTCATCCAGACCCTTCTGAAATTGACAGAAAAGTAAATAATTATCGATTTGCATTTTTAAGGTGTTCATATAATATCCTCCGTGTTAGTTTATTTATAACAATGTTATCAATATAATTTTGCAGAAAGAATATGTTTTTATTATTTAATAAATAGGGAAAATGGTTTATAATGAGTGTTGCGAACTATAGATAACAAGAAAAGGGATACGTGATGAAAATATCAATTATTATACCGGTATATTATAATGAAAAAAATTTACCATTATTGTATGAGGATATTAAAAAGGAAATAATAGATGTTATTGATTATGAATATGAAATTATTATGGTAAATGATGGTTCCGGTGATAATAGCTGGGATGCGATGAAAGAATTAGCAGGGTTAGATTCAAACGTGAAAATATACAGTCTTTCCAGAAACTTTGGTTCCCATGCGGCATGCTTGTGTGGTTTGTCGAAAGCAACAGGAGATTGTGCCGTTATAAAAGCTGCAGATTTGCAGGAACCGACGAAATTAATTTTGGATATGGTAGAAAGCTGGAAAGCCGGAAATAATGTTGTACTCGCCTGTCGTGAAGGTCGCGAAGAGAAAAAATCACAAATTGCATTTGCTAATTTATACTATTGGCTTGTACGGAAAACAGCTTTACCTTCCATGCCTAAAGATGGTTTTGATGTTTATTTGTTAGATAGAAAAGTAATAAATGTTCTTAATTCTTTAGATGAAAAAAATAGTGCACTTACAGGGCAAATACTATGGAGTGGGTTTAAGACAGATGTTGTTTATTACACCCGTAAGGCAAGAGAAATCGGTACAAGTAAATGGACGTTGAAGAAAAAACTCCAATTAGTTTCTGATACATTATTTAGTTTTTCAACACTTCCTGTCCGTATTTTAGAAATAACGGGAGCGATTTCCTTTTCAATTGCTATTATATGGGGAATTGTTGCATTAATTGCAAAGATAACGGGAAATATTAATGTAGAAGGTTGGACAACCTTATTCATATTTAATTTGTTCTCGTTTGGAATTACAATGATATCTTTAGGAATACTGGGAGAATATATATGGAGAACGTTTGATGCTTCAAGAAATCGTCCGCCGTATATTGTAGAGATTGATGATTTTGAAAATGATGATAATAATTGATTTTGAGGTACCTAATGAATCATAGATATTGTGCACTTTGTGAGGACATACTGATACGTCCCTTGAAAGTGGAAGATATAGAATTGATAAGAATGTGGCGCAATGACAAGTCGCTTTCAAAATATTTGAAACCTATTGCGGAAATCACTCCTGAGCAGCAGTTGCTTTGGTATAGGAAATACGAAGAAGATAAGAATATAATATTCTTTACTATAGTACATACAAAAGAGAAAAGATGTATAGGTACAGTAGCTTTGTATAATTTTGATGGCGATAACTGTGAATTAGGAAAGATTGTAATTGGAGATAATTCCATGCAAGGGAAAGGTGTGGGGTATCGCTCTGCACTTATGGCGATGTGCATAGGATTTACATATTTCGAAATAGATAGCTATAGATTACAAGTTTTCTTGGAAAATGATACGGCATATAGTCTCTATTTAAAGAGTGGATTTAAAGAAGTCAAGCGTTATAAAGTAGAGATGGGACAAGAAATTTTGACAAATCTTGAAATGCAAATATCCATAGATCAGTTTAACCGTACAAACGAAATGGTAAATGAAGTGTATATGTATCTGGAAGGCGACGAAGCAGAAATGATGCAGTACGGACAAGCGAAAGAGTCGTAAGCTGATTTAAAACTTAAAGTATGGAACAACAAGATAATGGGAGGTGAGCGAAATGCATAATATGGAAAAAGTACGATTGCTGGAATTTTCACAAATGGGCGATGAAAGAGGTCATTTGGTTATCGTAGAAGGGAATAAGGATATACCGTTTGATATAGCACGTGTTTTTTACATTTATGGTTCAGATGCTGATGTGGTCCGAGGTAAGCATGCGAACAAAAAATCACAGTTTGTATTAATAAATGTTGCCGGAACAAGCAAGGTTACGGTTAAGGATGGAAAAGGAAATGAAAAAACATTTTCTTTAGATAGACCACACATGGGAATATATCTTCCGACAATGGTATGGAAAGATATGTTTGATTTTAGTAAAGATTCTGTATTACTGTGTCTTTCAAGTGAGCATTACGATCCAAATGAGTATATAAGATCCTATGAGGAATTCGAGAAGATTGTCAATGAAAATGATAATGTATAAAAAATGAAGCCTTTACATATACTATGCATGATATCTTGTGAAGGGAGATTATGCATATGAATTGTAAAGTATTAGACAGCATTGCGCTGATTATTACTATCATTGGAGCGGTAAACTGGGGATTGATTGGTTTTTTCAGTTTTGACTTAGTTGCTTTTTTGTTTGGAAATATGAGCTGGTTGTCCCGAATTGTTTACGCCCTGGTGGGATTAAGCGGATTATACATGATTAAGTTTTTCATGTATTGTACTCAGGACGAGGAAAAATAAAATAGAGTCAAGGAAAAAAGGTACCGATATATTATAAGTATGATATAATATATTGGTGCCTTTTTAAAAATGTGAAATGTGAAAGGATATAGACGAATGAAAAAGTGGAAATCCATAGATTGGCAAATTAAAGTAATATTTTATGTATTATTGGGTGTATTTCTAATTGCGGTAATACCACTATTTATTATGTCATTTTATTCTTTTATGTGTGCGGATGATTATGGATTTGCTAAAAATCCGGTAGAAGTTTGGAAAGAAAGTCATTCTCTTTTCAAACTGATGGTCTCTCAGTTTGCTCCAGTTAAAAGTAATTATATGTCATGGCAGGGAACTTATTTTTCAGAATGGTTTAATAGAGTTCTAATAGGAATGTGTGGTGAAACGGCATATTATGTTGGGACGTTTATTTCGCTTGGCGGATTGATTGCGGCAGAGCTGTTTACCTTTATGACAGTATTGGTTAAGGGCTTAGATGCAGATAAGTACTGTGCCGGAATTGTTTCAATGGGATGTGTATTGATGCAGATATGGTTTACACCTGTTCCGGTGGAGGCGTATTATTGGTTTTGTGGTGCGATTGTCTATACATTTATTTATGCTCTGTGTTGGCTGTTAATAGGAATTTTATTCTTGCTTTGCAGAGGAGTAACAGGAAGAAAGAAACTGATAATATTTGAAACTATTATAGTTCTTCTCTCTATATCGATTGGTGGAAGTAATTATGTGACAGGATTGGTAATGGTTGTCGTATATGCTTTCTTTGTGATGGGAACTTTTCTGCTTCGAAATCGTAATAAGTATTTAATGCTGGCCAATATGGTTATTTATCTTATTGCGTTTGGATTTAATGCATTGGCACCGGGAAATATGGCAAGGCAGAATACGACAGGATTAGAAAGGAATTCTGCCGTTGAAAGTATTATGTTATCTTTTAAAGAAGCGCTAGAATATATTATGGTAAACATGTGGTTACCAAATGTTATTGTAGCACTTTTGCTGGTCCCATTCTTTATTAGAATTGTAAAAAGAAAACAAAATGTGTTTCGCTTTCCGGCATTAATTAGTTTTCTTTCGTTTTGCTTATTTGCAGCACATTTTACACCAAATTTATATGCATTAGGATTTACAGGCGCAGGAAGAGTGCTAAATTTATATCGTTTTAGCTTTTATTTTTTGTTATATGCAAATGAATTATACTGGATAGGATGGTTGAGTTATAGACATTCAGAAAAGTATAAGGCGATTTTGTCAGAAAATGCAGAAAGTAATGAAGCCTTTCAGAAAGAAAGTTGGCTGTTGCCAAGTTGTATATTTGGTGGAGTGGTTTTGTGCATAAGTATGTACTTCTTTGGTGGTAAAACAATTACTTCTGTTAGTGCAATATCTGATTTATGTACAGGGGTAGCGCAGCAGTATCATGCGGAACAAGAGGAAAGACTGGCATTGTATGAAAATCCGTCTATAAAGGAAGTATACGTGACACCATATACGAATGCGCCATATTTACTTTTCTTTAAAGATATTGATGACACCGAGGATGCGTGGCTTAATAGGATGGTAGCGGTGTATTACGACAAGGATAAAGTTGCATATGTAAAGGAATAATTAAAAGAAATGAGTTGGTTGGATTATAAAGAAAAATGCAAAAGAATGAAGAATATAGTTCCTTATCTAATAGCAGGGATAGTATCTATAATTGTTTCTATTCCTCTTATGTCAAATGCGATTGATTTAGATGAGGCTTATTCGATTCATCTTGTGCGACAAAGTGTGAAGGAAATTATTCAAGGTACGGCAGCAGACGTGCACCCACCATTGTACTATTTGATTTTGAAGCTTACTTCGTTTATGGGCAATGAGGAGGTGTATAAATATCGTTTCCTTACACTTGTGGCAACTTATTTGAATTTATTGTGGATAGGTGCGACGAAAGTTCGCAAAATCTTTGGCAATCGGGTTGCATGCATATATATTTTATGGTTTGGATTAAATTATTGTACAGTAGAAAGAACCGTGTCTCTTAGAATGTATTCATGGGCTGCGTTTTTTGTGACAGCGGTAGCGATTTATCTTTATGAGTATTATTTGACGGAAAAGTATTCCGATTTTGCGATAGGGATTATGATGACATTAGGTGCTATGTATACGCACTATTATGCAATTATTGCAGTAGTGATTACATGGTTGATTATGTTGATAGCTACCATATTTATTAAAAAGAATGAAGCAGGAAAAGTTATTATTGGTGGAATCATAGTTACAATAGGATATATGCCATGGATGGGAAGTTTGCTGTCCCAAAGTACTAAAGTATCAGAAAATTATTGGATTCAAAACTTTAGCTGGAAAGAATGGGCACTTACACCGATTGAACTGATGGAATCTTCATTAGATGGAATAGGGATGGCACTATATGTGTTATTGATAGCTATATTTATAGTAGCAATCGTAAATAAAAATTATGTGGCAGGATGTGCATTAGTAGTTTTTGTAGGAACGATGCTACTTCCAGCGTTGCTATCGGTTATGCTTACTCCAATATGGCAGGCTAGATATTTGTATGTTGCGTGGGGGATGCTGTCACTATTTGTGGCAATTACAATAGGAAGAAATCCTGCAAAAACAGCATTTGTGCCACAAATAGGAACAATAGTAATATTGATGCTGGTAGGCTGTTTTTCGGTAAATAATATGCTTCAAAGTGAAACAATGGTCACAGAGGTGGATGCATGGATGGACTTCGTAGAAGCAAATATAAGTGAAGATGATTGCATTATTATAAATGATCATCATGAGCATTATCTAGTATATGAATATTATATGCCAAAGAATAAGATAATAATGGCTGAAACCATAGAGGGATTGGGTGGCAAATTAGCAATAGAAGACATTTTAGAGAAATATGAAGAACATAAAGTATGGTATATTGTAAATTATACATTGGCACCGTGTGCAACGGATACATTAACAGAGTTGCTAGATGAAATAGGATACGAAACGAAAAAGGTGGATTCCCATACGATAAAATGGAAAGTTTTAGATGCGTTTGAGGTGGGCGTACAAAAATGAAGATGAATAAGAAGAAAATTGCTGTATTAATGATGATTGCTAGTGTAATGAGTATATTATTGATGCTTTTTCTTTATTTTGGTGTACCAAAATATTTATGTAAAACGGTCTATGGTGTGAATGAAAGTGATTTGAGCCAAATGGAAGTAATTGAAATTCCGGCAAAGACTCAGTTTATTGAAAACTTTGTTCCGACAAGTAAGTATATGAAAAGTATTGCGGCTAGTTTTCGAGTACAGAATAATGAGGCTAATGAGAATTGCTATGTTGTAGCGAAAGTGCTTGATAGTAAAGGCAATGTGTTAAGTGAAAGCAGCAACGAAGTATCAGCGTGTATAGAAACTTTTGATTGTGAGTTTGAGGTAGAAAAGTGGGTTGATACAAGTGAACGATATAGCTTTATATTGGAGATTCCTAATTGTGAAGGAATTGCAATTACTTGTGTTGCATATGAAGCAGGACCAAATGAACATATTGAATTACAATGTGCTGATAATTTGGATATAAATAATATATATCTAAGATATACATATGGTGCATATAGTAAAAAATTGGCAGTAATGTATTTTCTTGTTTTTTGGATTTCGTCTTTTATGATTGAGGAAGCTATAGCTGAGTGGAAGTGCAAACGTTAGGATTACATTTCTTCAGACTTATGGAAGTTCTGTTTGGAAAAATAGTTTAGAGACAAAGATTGAAAAGAACTGATATGGTAATGAGAGGTAATTTATAAATGAGAGAAGTGAAAAAATACAGATTCATATTTCTCATAATTAGTGTGTGTGTGTTGATTGGAATGGTCATTGGATATGACCATTCCAATGTACTATCTATTTCTGTAAATGAAAATGGAAGTTTGAGACTCCGGACAAGCAATGAATGGGAGAAAATAGAGGCATGGGAAAAGGAAGGAGTGCACTATTTGTTTATACCTTCTTATCTTGAAAATGCGTATATTACCTATGAAAACGGGAGACTGCAATGGAACACAGAGGAGACTCCGGAAACCACGCTTCGCATTTCATGGGATGAAACTTTAGAACTGGTGTTGAGAGATGAAGCAGGTGCTATTGTGTGGAAAGGGCAAACGTGCTTTATGAAGTCTGATAATATTCCGGCACTGCACATTGAGATGGATGATATGGAACTAGAAAACGTATTGTCTGATAAAGCATATAAGGGAGCAGCCAATATTACGTTAGTGGAAGCTAATGGAAAAGTGGATTATCAGGGCGGGCTAAAATATATTTCCGGTCGCGGAAATTCTACATGGATTAGGGAAAAAAAACCATTTTCTTTGCAGCTTAATTCAGAATATCCTTTGTTAGGAATGGAAAGTGGGGATTCATGGGTACTTATAGCAAATGTTTATGAAGGAACTAAAATAGCATATAAAATGACGTTAGACATTGCCAGAGAAATGGGAATGGATTATGTATCTGAGATGGAATGGGTTGATGTATATATCAACGGAGATTATCAGGGAAATTACTTACTGGCAGAAAAGCTTACAGTAGGCGATGGAAGAGTAGAAATCGAAGATATGAATAAACCAAATGAAGTAGCAAGGGGAGACGTTATTCCGGAAACATTTGTAGATAATTATAATAAAGGGTATGAAACAGATAAAAATCCGGAGAATATTACCGGCGGATATTTAATTGAGAAAGACCTGGTGGGGTATTATGAGTTTGAAAAATGTGGATTTTTTACCAATCGTTTGCAGGCTTTTTCTATAAAACATCCATCTATGGCAACCAGAGCAGAAGCAGATTATATTACGGAATTTGTAAAAGCGATAGATGATTTGATGGCAACAAGAAATGAAGCAGTACTTCAGTTTATTGATAGAGAATCGTTTTATCAAAAATATCTTGTTGATGAAATTTCATTAAACAGTGATTGTAATGTAACAAGTGCATATTTTTATAAACATAGAGATGAAAATGTACTGTATGCGGGACCACCATGGGATTATGATAATTCATATGGTGATTCGCAAGGCGAGTGGCTTAATTATACACATACAATCTTGGATTTGGATGCTATTAGAGAGGCGGAAGGCTTCTCATTAGATTGGAATGTGGCATTGCTTTCATTTGAAATCTGTCATGATGAAGTTGTGCAAGAGTATGAACGAGTCCTTCCGATATATGTATACTATTTGGATAAAGGAATTGATGAGTATAAAGAGACAATATATGATTCGATTCAGATGGATATGACACGTTGGGATTACGGCAAATATCAAGCCGGTTATTATTATGATTATAATAATACTATTCGATATTTGAAATATTTTTTGACGAATAGGTTAGCGTGCTTAAATGAACAATGGGGAATAGCATGTGAATTGCCGCCACTTGAAACAAGAGATATTGTACATAAGGTATATGTTCAAGTTGGAGATGAAACTACGGTTATAGAGGTTTCGGATGGGCAATGTGTTTCAGAAGAGGAACTGCCTGAATTGTCAGAAGAATATCGAGGATATTTGTATGAACGGGATAAATCTGCATTCAGTTCGTATTTACCGATATACGAAGATCAATGGATTGTGGCAAATGTGGTAACAGAATAAATGTGTGCAGCGGAAATGAGGTATGAATGTAAATGAAAAAAAATAAGTTTATAAAGTACTTTTACATTATACAAGTGTTTTTGTTGTGCTTTCTTGCAATCGGAATATTCAAAAAGCATGAATTGATTTCTTTTACAAAAGAGTATTTTGAAATTGTGCAAGAATCCGTTACGGATGATGATGGGTATCAGTGTGAACGTGCTGTTTTCGGAATGTTTGCACCCGGCGTCTATAAGGTAAACCTGTACTACGAAACAGATGCTGACATGAGTAATGTATGGTCTGTAAAGGCTGATAATGCATCTTATGATGGGATATATGCGAATACATGTATGCTCTATAGTGGAAAGCAGCAGGCAGATATGTATGTTTGGCTGACAGAGAATACGCATGATTTATATATCGAAGTAAAGTATGAACAAGAATGTCAAATGGAGATACATGGAGCCGATATCCAGAAGACAAGTATGGGTAGTCAAATGTTGCTTAGTGTATTTGTAGTGTTCTTTTTGATAGCTGATTTATGTATTTGGTATGTATTATGCCATAGGAAAGAAAATGTATATAATTTTGAGATTGAAAAGACGGTGCGGGAACAAAAAGCTATATTTTTCATATTGCTTCTGATTGTAATGGCAGCGTCCCTACCATTATTTACCGGTTACCAAATCGCGGCAGCAGATACAGGATTTCATTTGCTTAGAATAGAAGGGATTAGAGAAGGACTATTGACAGGCCAGTTCCCGGTACGAATGCAGCCAAACTGGCTGCAGGGATATGGATATGCCACAGGTATTTTTTATTGTGATACATATCTGTATATTCCGGCGTTGCTACGAATGATTGGATTTCCTGTAGGTCTGACATACTTATTTTATAAATTGCTGGTAAATATCGTGACCGTTGTTCTTTCCTATTACAGCTTCTCCAAAATGTTTGAGAATAAGTGGGCGGCAGTAATGGGAACGATGTTATATACGCTGAATATCTATCGTTTGGTCTGCATGTATTTAAAGGATCATCTGGGACAATATACGGCAATGGCATTTTTGCCACTGTTGGCATATAGTATATGGCGGTTGCTGAAAGAGGATACGGAAACAAAGGAATACAAAAACAACTGGATTATATTGACGATAGCGGCCACGCTTATTGTACAATGCCATATTCTGACATGTGAATTAGCATTACTGTTTTGTTTCATAATAGGCATTGTTTTTATACGTCAAATTTTCAGAAAAGAAACAATGAAGCAGCTTGTTATGGCAGTTGTGGCAATTATTGGGATAAATGCATGGTTTTTGATTCCGTTTCTGGATTATATGTCAGCCCAGCAACTTAATATTACGGGAGAAGTTGTTTATACGAGAACGATACAAGGATATGGAAGTTTACTTCCGCAACTATTTGGAGGATTTGCATTTGCAGGTGGTGTCGATTTGGATGTGTCCGGCGGAATGCAGGGAGAGATTCCGTTTACATTAGGGATTTCGTTGGTACTTACTCTGATATATTTCCTGTACTTATGGATATGTGGAAAAGTCGATAATCGAAAGATGAAAGCATGTGCAGTGCTGTCGATACTTGCTTTGTTTATGTCCACGGTATATTTCCCGTGGAATACGATACAGTTGATGGGGGGTACGGTTTCTAAACTGGTATCAGCCCTTCAATACCCAACGCGTATGTTAGAGATGGCGGCTTTGTTTCTATCTTTGCTTGCATGTAGTTGTGTTTTGCTTACCTGCAAGGCAGAAAAGAAGGATGGATTTTATTGTTATATAGGTATTACCGTAGTTGCTACGGTATTAATAACAGAAATGTTTTTTAGTACGTTGTTAAACAGATCCCCGTTTTACAAGCTGTATGAGGCAGATGCTATGGGGAATGCTTATCTGTCAGGAAAGGAGTATCTTCCTATTGGAACAGATGAAAGCCTTTTGAAGGAAGGAAGATATATCGTTTCGGATCAAATACTTTTAGCTCAGACAAGTAAGAATGGTACAGGCATAGAGCTTACATGTACCAATACAGGTGTGGAGCAGGGGTATGTAGAAGTGCCGCTATTGTATTACAAGGGATATCAGGCACAGGATTCACAGAGCAAACAATCGTTTGAGACTACGATAGGGGATAACAATGTGGTACGTGTGAATATTCCCGGAGAATATAGTGGCAATGTGGTAATAGATTTTGTCAGTCCGTGGTATTGGCATATGGCAGAAATTATATCGATAGTATTTTTGATTGGATTTATTGTTATGTGGAATGTTTCTCTAAGAAAGGATTGTGTAGAGAATGCTCAAGTTAGCCAAAGAACAAAAAGATAAAATAAGTGGTGCAGAAAGAGAAAAATTGATAAATATCAGACTGGCGTGCCTGATTATCATTTTGGTGGCATCCCTTCCGCTTTTTACGGATTTTTTGATAAGCGGGACAAAGCTTTCTTATCAGTTGATTCGTATGGAGGCGTTAAAGAATGGGTTGCAGCAATATGGTCTGCATTTATGGGCTAAGCCGGAATGGGTACAGCCATTAGGATTATCCTTTGCGTTTTATTATGGGGATACTTTTTTGTATATTCCGGCAATACTAAATCTGTTGGGATTCAGTGTGATGGCAAGCTATAGGATTTTCTTAATTGTGATAAATATTACGACTGTTACAGTAACTTATCATGTATTCCGTAAAATGTTTCAGGATGAATATGTAGGTGTATTAGGGACAGCCTTATATTCTGCATCAATTTACCGTATGTTTTTACTGTATGGAGAAGCGGAGCTTGGCGAGACAATGGCACTTGTATTTTTGCCACTTGTTTTATACGGCTGCTACTTAATCTTTATGAAACAGGATTCCAAGTGGGCTTATATTTGGGTGGTAATAGGCTTGACGGGAATGCTTCGCAGTCATGTGTTGAGTACATGTATTACTTTGCTGTTTGTATTGGCAGTTGCATTAATTCATATCAAACAGTATAGATGCAAATATGTGTGGATACAGACTGGGCTGACAGGGGTGTCTTTTGTGCTGTTCAATTTAAATTATTTATATACGATGTACCGCTATATGACCTGCGGTATGTATTTGTTGAATCCACTTCAGGGACAAATGATTCAAGCAAAAGGAATCCACTTGGCACAGCTCTTTATGTGTTTTTATCAGGCGGGAGGTTCTCATGAATTTGGAACTACAGGAATCATAAATGCTGCACCGGTAGGTTTGGGTGTTAGTTTGTTAATGGCTGTACTGGCATTTTTATATTTATTATTTGTTTATGGAGATACGTATACAAATAAAGTGAAGATAAATGGGTATAAAGTATTTTTCGTTGGTTTAGCAGCATGTTATCTTAGTGCATTATGTTTCCCTTGGGATAGGATTTTCAAGCTGGGAAGTGGTGTGGCAGATGTAATTTCTATGATGCAGGAACCATGGCATTTTTTGCAGATTGGTCTGATCGCTTTTTCTGCACTTGCTTGTATTGTGTATGGAATGCTAAAAGAGAAAAATGCATGTTATAGCAAAATATATGGTGTAGTTTTAGTAGTATCAACATTACTGTTTAGCTCTTATCTGGCAGCCAATATGTTGTTTACATATGACTTCGTCAGAGTGAATGCAGCAGAAGAAATTCCTTACGGAGAAATTGCAGGAATGGGTGTGCAGGTAGAGATGATGCATACATCATGGTATTTGTGTACAATTATAGTAGTAGCATCTGTTGTGGCGACTGTTTTGATGTATAGAAAAGACAGAAAACGTGTAAAGCAAAGAGATGAATTATAAGATGTGAAATTGAAAAGAGGGTTTGCAATATATGCAGCCCCTCTTTATTTTTTTACTTCATACACCCAAATATGATACCAGCTTCCTTCCGTTTCAAACGGAGTTTCCTGCATCAGTTTAAGCCCAAGCTCCTCTGCATTCATAATATAAGCGGCAGAGAAAATATAGTGACAATTCATTTCTTTTAGTTTATCAATATTTAAATCCAGGTCATAAATGACACTGTTCCATTTCTTTTCAAACGTATAGTAGTTAAACTGTTCGGCTGTTGTGATATAGCATCGATTTCCCCAATTGTCAAAAAAGTCACGCACATAGTCACTCTTTTCAAGTTCGCCTTGCATGATTTCGCGGAATTCATGCTTGTAACTTAGAGGATAATTATTAGAATAACCATCTAGACAATAGAACCCGTTATATGCAGCAGCGGCAGGATAGATACCGATGGAAATAACACGATAGTATTCTTTTTCCTTTCCGTGAGACATGATTTCAGCATCAATTTTCTCGAAAATATCTTCCGCAAAAAAGCTTCTCCAATCAAGAGCATAATAATTGCCGCCTTTGGCAAGCTTAGAAAGATTTGGCTTCAGAGAAGAATTCCATAATACCGTGATTCCCCAAACACATAAAATAAGAAAAACAAAGCTTTTTCGAAGAATAGAAGAAAGGATGGTCCATCTTTCTATAATATAGGTGAGCACATATCCCGCAAGAACGCACCATGTCACCGGTAAAAGCCATGTAACACGATCCAGATTAAATTCTTTTAATAACCCACTTGAATGATTCCTTAAGCCGGTAATAAAATTTCCATGATAAAAAGCATATAGCAGACCAATAAGGACAATAAATAACGATAATTGTATAATCCTATAAGTAATCAGGCGACTATCGCCGGATTCTGATGTGGATTTTACATGACGAGGATTAAGAGTGTTTACAAAACTGATAATAGCGGTAATCAAAACAAGTATCGTGGCAAGTATAATCACGGTATGCCAGGATTGAGCATAAGATACACCTTTTGTAACGGTACTGATAAAACTGCCCATGAAGCCGTTTGGAGATAAAACCATTTCTGATTTGTGGCTGACATATTTCGCGGCAGGAAACAGAACCTGCTTGATAAGAGATAAGTTTGTCTGCAAATAGGTTACACCAAGTACTAAGAGACTTATCAAAGGAGTATAAGTAAATACTGTATCAATACTGCTCTTTTTTAAGCGAAACCATAAAATGGAATGGTAAATAAAAAGGCAAAAAAGGATAATTAGACATGCAAATCCAACCAATACAAGCGAAGATGCTACACCATATAAAATGATTCCGCCCAAACATATGATTTTAGAGAAAAGCTTCTTGCTATTCCATAGCCCATATTCTTTTTCTGTATCAGATAGGCATGCGATGCAATACCATAAAAGTGGCTGACCCGGAATACATAGTCCGTATACCGGATAGAACGGCATGAGCATAAAAATAACAGAAATACTAAATGAAATAAAGTCCTGCTTTGTAAGCCTGGAAAGCAGCAAAAACATCCCAAGAAAAGCTACAATATTGATAACCCATTGGGTAATCATGAATGCTGTAAATGGTTTAAATACAGTATATAGAAGCACAAAAAGCGGTGCCGGAGGCACTGCACCTGTGGATGGAAGCCCATTCATCAGTTCGGGATAGATAGAAATATCAGTAAAAAGATATTTTGCAGTCAGAATATAGCAGAGTAATTCGCCATCTAATTGGTCGTGGTAAGTAACGATACTGCCGGTTCCAAGAAGGATATATGGCAACATAGAAGCGCAGGAAATACAAATTCCTGCGATGAAATATGCTTTTTTAGAATATTTGGAAAAAAAAATGCGTATTTGCTTTGCATAGTTCATGTATAATATACCTCTTTGTGCATAATTTATGCATATATTATAAAGCAAACCAAAGGAAATGGAAAGCAATTGACACTAGAATCGTACGTAAAATAGTTCAAATATTTTAGGCAATATAGTCAAAAATGGTATGGTTAGGTTGACACGTATAAGACGGTTAGATTATACTAATTAAAAAATTTGAAATAGTCTTACTCTAATGGTGACTGAAGAAACGGAAAAGTGTGGAAGAAATGTTTGAGGACGAAAAATATCAAAAAATAGTAAAAGATTATAAGGAAACGAACAATATAAGAGGCACAGCGAAGAAAAATCAAGTCTCTATTGTCAAGGTCCGGCGTGTTCTAATTACAGAGGGATTATGGAGCAGTCCAAGCAGTGAGGCGGTCAAAAAATTATGGGAAGATGGACTGACAGCAAAAGAAATAGCAGACGCGTTACAGATGTCTTTGAAGAGTGTACAAGCTTATATGCCATATTCAAGAGGAGCATACGGTGAAAGTGAAACGTCGGATTCCATGCGCAGCAAAAATTACAGGGAGCGTTGTAAAGATACTTTTCAGACGCAGGTATTATATGGCTATGCAAAAGATACTAATGATGATTTGATGATGGAGATAAAACGGGCCAATAATAAGATGTACAATTCCTTTTCGTTTGTACCGGAGAGGGCATTGAGACTTAGATTGGAATTGATTGGCAGTGAAGTGGAGAAGCGTCCGGAAATAGGATTGTACGGAAAGGCTGAAAGCAACATATCCAGAACGGTTTTGGTACCGGCAACGATGAACTTTCATGCATTGCATTTCCTGATTCAGAAGGCTTTTGGATGGAGAAATAAACAGCCACATCACTTTGGTTTGACCCGGAATGAATTCATGTGGATTACAAATGATTATTTTCGTACTTATGAACAGTTATGTGGCGTATATTTCAGATTTCCGATTGAAAAGGGTTGGGATAAAATGGCAGATAAATACTGGAATGACGATTATACCGGAAAGGAAAGCTTTTCTACATGGCTGAAGGGAAAGTATTGCGGACCCTATTCCTATTTAGGATATTATGACCATTACTGTGAAAATGCATTGGCTGTCAGAAGGTTTCGGAAGAAACACAGATATAAGGACGTATACATGCCTGTGATGTATGATGATAATAAGCCGATTATGAGAAATGTAAAGATTTGTACGGATACTTCAACAGTAAATATGGTAAACAAGGTTATGAATTTCGACCAGGAATTGAATTATTTGTGCGAAAGACTACAGGTGTGCTGTGTCATTACGGTAAAAGATAGGATTGACGGAGATCCAAGGGACATTGCAGGGAAAGCAGCAGTTAGCAATATGGTATGTCATTATCAGACACGGAAGAAAGCAAAAGCTATTTTATCCCATGTTGCATACATGCGTGAGCAAATGAAAGATTCCCGGAATATGAATTTGGGACGTGAAAAGGCCTGGGATGCCTATCAGGATTATATATTGCGTTCCACACCGGAAACAAAGCCTGTTTCAGATATGGTTATTTATCATTATGGCA
Source organism: Lachnospiraceae bacterium (assembly GCA_015056725.1). GTDB lineage: Bacteria > Bacillota > Clostridia > Lachnospirales > Lachnospiraceae > 1XD8-76. The sequence goes on from SVFS01000030.1 coordinate 16,024, forward strand.
ATGATTGGAGTGTAAGGGTAACCTGTGAAGAAGTTTATTATGAACAGGAAAACGGAGACGGTTTTTGCGACAGAAATGGGAATTCCGTAGAAAAAGAAATGAAACAATATCTTACGGACTATATCATGAAGGAGGTACCTGTCTGCTTGTTGAAGGATGGACTGTCTGTCATGGATGATATGGAAGGGGTAAAAGAATATTGTTCATTTTTGAGAGTGTATTTTGATATGGAAAAGAGTGCGGAACGAGACGCTTGCAGAAATCGTGGACGGAAATACGGATGGTCTCCGAAAGATGTAGATTTACGTCGGATTTTATAAGGACTTTCAGGCTAAAGGTGACTAAAACGACTTGTCCAAAAAATGTTAAATTTTGTTAACGAATTGTTTACAAAGCACCCATTGTAAATTGGGGATTTGTGCTATAATTAATTTGTGGAGTGAACACAAACCGAATAGTTCGTGAATGAGATTTTATTTCATGCATAATGATGCATAAAGTACATAAAGATTAATCATTATGTATAGGTATTATCCGGCAAGTGGGAACAAAATACTATGTAAAAGGGGATTATCATAGGAGAACGCTTCGAGTAGTGGCCGCTGCTCGGAGCGTTCAGGCGTTATAGGGAATTTCTTGGAATTATTTTCGTTGCGTGGTATAATAAGAAACGTTATTATATCACGTTGGATGGTTTTACTTTTTTGACAAATGAACTATATATGAATGGTGGAGAAAAATGAATAAAAGAATGAATAGCACACAAACGAATACTGCGAAACTGACAAGTTATATTTTTTTCATTGTGTGTTTTGTATTATATTCAGGGTGCATGCTTATTTTGTTTTACAATCAAACATGTGCACACAATGATGGAACCTTTAAATCGGACATGGAGCCTTATTTGCGTACGATGTTGGGAGAGGAAAGTGGATTCGAATTTCCGTACCCGATTTTCTTTTTGTTAGGAAAATTTTTTTTAATGTTTTGTGATGTGGAATTGGCGGGAGCGATTGCAACTGTGGTTCTAAATAGTTTTAGTGTTGTTGTACTTGCATATTTTATGCACAAAACATTACAGAAATATTATGATAAGTTGCAATGTAAAGATTGGATGGGGGTAATTACATGTATTGCGACATTGTCCCTCTTTTTTGTTGCAATGCTTTTTCCGTTGGATGGTTCAATTATAGAAGGAATGGAATATAGATATGTAGGAGTGTTTACGCCGAACCCTTTTCATAATGCAACATATATTGCAACTCGTCCGTTTAGTATAGTGACATTTTTCTTGTTTGCAAGAATACTGGATTATTATGAAGAACGCAGCGATTGGAAAGAATTTGCGACGTTTGGCTTATTTCTTCTTCTTTCCACAATGACAAAACCTAGTTTTACACTTGTTTTTGTATCGACGGCGGGAATTTTGATGGTATTTCGAATGATTACAAAAAAGTGGAAGAACTTTTGGCCTTCTGTTAAGTTGGGAGTAACATTTATACCTACGTTTGTTGCACTGTTGTATCAGTTTGGCGGCGTTTTTGGTGGTAGCTTGAAAGCAGGGGCAGATGGTGGAATTGGTATTGGCTTGGCTAGTGTATGGAAGCTATATACAGATAATATTCCTTTAGCAATAGTGTTAGCGTGTGCGTTTCCGTTGTTAGTACTAATTTTTCATTTGAAAGAATTAAAAACAAATACACTGTATTGTTTTTCGTGGTTTCAATATTTTATCAGTTTAGCAGAATTAATATTTTTGTATGAAAAGGGATATAGATTTGACCATATGAATTTTTCATGGGGATATATGCATGGGATATTTTTTGTTTTTGTAGTCAGTTTGATAATTGTAATACGTGATACGATTAGTGTAGTTATCAAACGAGAAAGAAGAGCAGTATTATTAATGGCTTTTTGGCTATTATATGCGTGGCATTTTTCTTGCGGAGTGCACTATTTTATAGATATTTGGAAAGGTTTTGATTACTATTAATGTAAAGGTTTATCATAAATTACTTTTTGAACGGAGAGAAAAACATGAAGGAAAAAGAGACGAATTCACAACTAAATAATGCTAAGTTTGTAAATATTATTTTTTTCGTTTTATGCCTTGTATCGTATTCTGTTTTAATGCTCTCTTTGTTTTACAAACAAACCTGTTCACACAATGGCGAATGGTTTCAGTCAGATATGGAGGCTTACTTACTCACGATGCTGGGACAAGAAAGTGGATTCGATTTTCCGTACCCGATATATTTTACACTTGGAAAATTTTTACTGTTGTTTACAAATGTAGAATGGGCAGGTGCACTTGCAACTATGATAATGAACAGTTTGAGTCCCATTGTGCTTGCCTACTATCTGCAGAAATCCTTACAAAAGTATTATGATAAGCTTGCATGTAAAGAATGGATGGGAATTTTATCTACAGTCATTACTTTTTCTGTATTTTTTATTTCTATGCTGTTTGCACCGGAAGGAATTTATCTTCCGGGAATGACCCATAAATATCTGGGAGTATTTTCGCCGAATCCTTATCATAATGCAACGTATATGGCAACAAGGCCATTTACGATTGTGACATTCTTTCTATTTGCAAGAATACTTGATTATTATGAAGAGAGAACAGACCTGAAAGAGTTTGCGTGGTTTGGATTTTTCCTACTGCTTTCGACTATGACAAAGCCTAGTTTTACGCTTGTCTTTGTATCGGCTGCGGGGCTCTTGATGGCATTTCGGATTGTTGCTAAAAAATGGAAAAACTTTGTGCCGTCTGTTAAATTAGGACTGGCATTTATTCCTACGTTTATTGCGCTTCTATACCAGTTTAGTGGTGTGTTTGGCGGTAGTTCTCAAGCCGGGCCGGACGGCGGTATTGGCTTTGGATGGGCATCTGCTTGGAAGGTGCATATGGAAAATATACCGTTTGCAATTATTCTGGCAAGTGCATTTCCGTTTTTTGTATTAGTATTTCGCATAAAAGAATTAAAGACAAATACACTATATCGCTTTTCGTGGTTTATGTATTTGGTAAGCTTATTAGAATTGCTGATATTATTTGAAAAGGGAGATCGTTTTGTGCACATGAACTTTTCATGGGGATATATGCATGGGATTTTCTTTATTTTTATTACGACATTGATAGTGCTTTTACGTGATACGGTTTGTGCCATTGTAGAAAAACGGCGAAATGGAGTATTGCTGCTTCCGTTTTGGCTTGCGTATGGTTGGCATTTGATTTGCGGGATTATCTATTTTTTATATATTTGGAGTGGACAATTTTATTATTGTTTTTAAAGGAATATACAAGATTACATGAAAAGAAACCAAGAAACCAAATGGAATTTCATAAGATATGCTATTTATGTGGTAATAGCCTTATATGGCATCAGCTCAGCATTTCTATACTATAAACAGACACAATGGACAGGTGGAGCTGTTTATGAATCGGATTTGCCGGCGCATATCAAGATGATTATCGTAGACGGATGGTATTACAGTCTGACGGCTTTTGTATACAAGGCATTGTATATGTTTGGAAATGGTCCGATGGCGATTGCAGTATTTCTTGCGATTTGTACGGTGGCAGCAGTGTATTTGACATATTTTCTGATGCTGAAATTATGTGATACTTATAAGATTCTGAAAATAGATATTGAGGAAACTTTAGCAAAGAGCAAATGGGAGAGTTTGTTGCTGTGTCTTGCATTTCTGATAAACTTCGTAATGCCTTGCTATATACGTGGATTTTCAAATGGTAGATATATTGGTATGGAATCGGCAAATATCTGGCATAATTCTACTTATATCGTAATGAAGCCGTTGGCACTTCTTTGTATCATTTTATATATTGATTTGATGGATAGCTATCAAGATACATTATCTGTAAAAAGCTGGTTCGCATTTTCATTTACACTTGTAATTTGTACAGGAGTAAAACCAAGCTTTCTCGTGGCATTTGCACCAATGATGGCAATTTTTTTACTGCTAGATTTGATAAAGGGAATTCCGTTTCAAAAAGTAGTTTTCTTTGGACTTACAGTTATTCCGTCATTATTGGTAATATTACTTCAGAATGCAGTGCTGTTTGGTGACAATACAGGAAACGGATGGGAAATCAGACCGGGCTATGCCTTATCAATGCACAGTGGATACCCACTGATTGCGGCGGCATTATCGATTCTGTTCCCGTTGGTAGTGCTCGTATGGAATGTAAGAAGGCTTAAAATAGATAGATGGGTATCCTTTGCATGGCTCATGGCATTCGTGGGCTTTGCAGAAGTGTTTTTATTATGTGAGACCGGTGGAAGAGCAAGTGATGGAAATTTCATGTGGGGATACAGCTTTGCGATTCTGATTATCTTTGTCGTAAGTGTACTACTGTGGCTCGCGGAGATACAGGCTGTAAAGGCTTGTGCTTTTTTGGAACAGGAGAAAAAAGCCAAAGAGAATTATCTGCGTATGGCATATTTGACGGTAGCGTCACTTGTGCTTCTGTATCACATTTATTGTGGTGCATATTTCTATTTGAATCTTTTACGCGGTGTATCATATTATATGTGGGATTAGTGATTAGAGGGTTTTATGTTATTTGTATTATGTAATTGGTTATACATTTTCATAACGACGTTTTTGACAGGCTTTGGTGTGCTCTATGTAGTGGAGAAAAAGTTTAGCTACAAATGTAAACGTTTGGATGCCTATTTGGTAGCCGGACTTGTAATACTGACAGCTTATGCACAGTGGTTTTCGCTGTTTTATCGTGTGAATATTGAAGCAAATATTATTCTGGTAGTAGTTTGCGGATTGATTGTAGTTTGTTTGAGAAAAGAGCTGGTTATTTATATAAAGGATGCTTGGAAGCTGGCATCTAAAGGTCAAAGAATAGGCATTTTTATATTGGTTATTGTGGTCTGCTATTTTACTTCCAGAGGACATTTTGTATATGATACGAATTTGTATCATGCACAGGCAATCAGATGGCTGGAAGAATACGGAATTGTGAAAGGTCTTGCAAATATTCAGTCCAGAGCAGCTTATAACAGCTCTGCATTCTGTCTTTCAGCACTTTATAGCATGAAGTATGTGTTTGGACAGTCTATGCATGGCTTACAGGGCTTTATGGCGCTTATTCTGGCATCTATGTGCCTTAGCTTAGGAAAAGTGTTAAAAGAAAAAAAGGTTGTATTATCAGATTTTGCAAAAATTGGTGCAGTATATTATCTTTCGCTTTTATATGATGAAATCACATCCCCGTCCTCGGATTATGCGGTAATGATTATACTGTTTTATATCGTAATAAAATGGTTGGAATTGTTAGAAAAAAAAGAAGTATCTTCTGTGCCGTATTCTCTGCTTTGCGTAGCGGGTGTTTATACGGTAACGTTAAAATTGACAGCAGGTTTGATTCTGATTTTGTTAATAAAACCTGTTATTATGCTTTTAAAAGAAAAAAAATGGCAAGAAATATGGGTATATCTGCTGATGGGAACATTAGTGATTGCTCCGTATTTGGCAAGGAATGTAATTATTTCAGGTTGGCTTTTGTATCCGTTTGAACATCTGGATTTGTTTAATGTGGACTGGAAAGTGCCTGAAATGTTGGTAAGCGCGGACGCGTATCAGATTAAGATTTGGGGAAAGGGTATACACGACTATGAAGGGTACGGAAACGTAGCTGTATGGTTTCCTAACTGGTTCAGAACAGTACTTACTTTTACAGAAAAGCTATTAATTCTGGCAGATATAGTTGCACTTGCTATTTTGGGCGTGAGCTTGATTGTGCAGGTAATTAAGCCGAAGAAGGAAGAATGGGATAACTTCCTTGTATTCACAACGGTAGCTGCATCGTACCTTTTTTGGCAGTTCAGTGCACCGCTTACAAGATATGGTTATGCGTATATTTTATTATTGTCTATGTTGGTTTTTGGCTGGTATTACCGGAAGTTATTTTCGGAGAAAAAACCGTATGTAGTAGTTGTAGCTATGCTTATATTGTTTCTGTGGAAAGGATATGTACTAGTACAGGGCGCGTTAACCACATATCTGTGGCCATGTTATGTGAAACAGGTGGAGTATGAAAGCAATGAAGGAGAAGAGTATGTAAAGCCGTTTGAATTAAATGGTCACATATTCTATTATCGGGCTTCAGGATACCATAAGCTTCCGGGTGGTGGCCTTATGTTTGATATGCGGGGAGATAAGATAGAAGATGGATTTAAGTTTGCGGAGAAATATGAAGGAAGTGTGTTTGGAGTAAATCGATGAAAAAGCTTAACAGCAAAACATAAGCGGAATGTAATTGATTTACACAAAAGAAGAGGAGAACATGGTGTGAACAAGATAGAGATCAAGGTGATTAAGCTGATTGAAGAGTATAAATCGATGCTTTTTCTTCTGGCAATAACCGGCATTAGTTTATATATCAGATATACAGGAATACGATTCCTGTCAGCAGATATGGAATATTATTTTGTACAATGGTATGAAATACTGAAAGAAAGAGGAGGATTGCCGGGATTATCGCGTCGAGTAGGTGATTACAATGTGCTATATGAAACAATTATTGCGCTGATGACATATATAGATATGAAAGCAATGTATTTGTTTAAGATGTTGTTTATTGGATTTGATTATATATTGGCTTTTTCTGTTGCAGTTTTTGCATGTGAACTTCGAAAAGAGAAGATTTTTTCTACAACATTTCAAATAGTGTATGCAATAGTGGTTCTTTTGCCTACAGTAGTATTAAATAGTGCATTTTGGGGACAATGTGATGTGATCTATACATGTTTTTTGATATTATTTCTTATGTTTCTATATAAGGAACAATGGATAAAAGCTTTTATAGTGTACGGAATAGCATTAGCATTTAAGTTTCAAACGATTTTTTTCATACCGTTTATTATTGCCTATTATTTTTACAAAAAGAAGTTTAGTATTTTACTATTGGCAGTATCAGTCTCCGTATTTTATGTATTAAGTAGTGCAGGGGTGTTTTTTGGAAGACATCCATTAGAGCCTTTTTACATTTATTTAGGGCAGGCAAATGTTAGCACGTCTATGTATTTAAATGTTCCTAGTTTTTGGATGCTTATAGGGGATAATTATGAGTGGCTTAAAGGTACGGCTATATGCATATTTGCAGGTTTATGTGGTGTTGGTTTGTATTATGTTTTAGATGGCAAGAAGAAAATGGATACAGCAGAACAGTATTTGAATACATGTTGTTGGTTTTTATGGACATGCATACTGTTTTTGCCGGCGATGCATGAACGATATACATATCCTTTAGATATTATATTTATTATTTTATGTTTTTTGGATAGGAAGTATTATAAGTATGCTACGATATCAGTATTATTAAGTACCAGGGGCTATGCTTCATATTTATTCCAAACAGATGGAATTATGTATTGGCAGGCATTATTGTATGTTTTTGCATGGATACATTTTACATATACTCTACTATGCAAAGATGAAACAATTGTGATATGTGAATAATAGTGAAAATATTTTTGTAAAGGTTGAAGATGATGAACGATTTGCTATTAAAGATGTCAAAAGTTATTGTTTGTATATTTGCCGGATTCATATGTGGTTATTTGTTTTTAAACAGTATTTTTTCCACATGTGTGATGTGGTATGACAATGAACAAACATATTATATAAAAGATTTTCCAATATTATTACTAGGCGGATTGTTTATATTCATTATTTTGCTTGTATTCAACAAAAAGTATTTGTTAACAATATTGAAAAATGAAAAGGCACTTATAATATCAGCTACCGGTATTTGGACTATTTTACTTACTATTTTTGTTATTAACACAGATATACGACTTGTATATGATCAGGCTTCGGTTTATGAAGGAATAGTAGATTTCTTGAATGGTGACTATACCAGTTGGGCAAAAGGAGGCTATTATTATAATTTTAATTTTCAGAATGGGTTGGCATTTATGTATGCCCCAATTATGCTGATTTTTGGAGAAAATACATATTGGGCTGTACAAGGAGTTAACGCAATATGCTATTTTATGTTAGCAGTAGGCATGTATAAAATAACCAAAGAATACTTTAATAAATATGTAGCAGTGTGTTCCTATTTGATGATTTTATTTTATGTTCCGTTGTGGGGGTATGTTAAATACTTCTACGGTAGCTTATCGGGGATGTGTTTCGGAATCTGGAGCATGTATTTTATAGTGCTATTTGTGAAAGAACAGAGATGGAAGTGGTTGCTTAGTGGAAGTGTTTGTACACTTTTCACAATGATTTTTAAGGGAAATTTTTTGATTTATGTACTTGCAATATGTTTGTTGCTTGCAATAGAGGCTATTCGGAAAAAAGAATGGAATTACTTAATCGCGATAGTGGCGATTATTGTGGCAGCAAAGTTGGGGATGAGTGGACCGTCATATGTTATGCATTGTATTACCGGAGAGGTAACAAATCAGGGCATTCCGGCGATAAAGAGCGTAGTAGTCGGGCTTCGTGAAAGTTATGTTGCACCCGGATGGTATAATGGAAATGCACCAGAATGGTTTGCAAAAAATGGATATTCTGTAGAAGCAGCATCAAAGAGTGCATGGAAGAGCATTGGAGAATCCATGAACTTGTTTTTACAGGAGAAAGAGTATGCGCTACGCTTTTTTTGTAGAAAATCGGCATCAATATGGAACAATCCTACATTTGAAGGTTTTGCAGTAGTAGTCAAGGGGAATGGGGATGGAACGTTGGCGTATTGGATGAAAGATATTCTTTATAGTGGTGGTGTGATAAATACGGTTATAACACTTGTACTGGACGTGGTTCATACAATGATTCTCTTTGGTGTATTGTTATATTTGGCTTTATGCATGAAAGATTTTCAAATACGAGAAGCTTTGCTGATGATTTGCTTTATCGGGGGATATTTATTGCACATATTCTGGGAAGCAAAATGCCAATATACAATTTTGTTTTTTATACTATTATTTCCATACGTGTTTATGGGATATCAGCAATGCATAAAAGAGTGTGAGAACGTTTGGCGAAATAGAAATCTATTCAAAAAAGCTTATCAGAAGAGAGGCGTTTGGTTCATAGGTGTAATCTTAGCGTTAACATTGGTAATAGGTTTGTCAAATAGTGAGTTTTGGACTTCTACAATCAAATTGCAAGGAGGAGAATCGGAATATATTTGGCTTTGTAAGGAACATGCGGATTGGAAAAGTGATACTTTTACAAAAGAAGGAAAGTAAAATAAGACCGGTGCATCACGGATAAGCGATACACCGGTTTTTAATTTAGTTGTTGTGTTTCTCAATACTGTCAATTAGTGCTTTTAATGCATCAACATCAACATTTTCAATATCGAGATTAGACATTGCAATGCCGTTTTCTAATACGAGATTTGCGTCAATCCACTGCGACTCATAAACGGTATCTTCCAAAATGGGAAGTGTATGATTATAGGCTCTGCCGGTTTTTGCATGTTGCCATCCATTGAAAATGGCAACATAGGAACGGAGGACAGGTGTATAATCCAAGAATTCTCCGTGCTTTACAGTAAACTGTTCATGAATATTACCATAATAATCTAAAAAGGTGACGGTATGATATTGTCTGTCATAAAGCCAGGTGGACTCTAAGTAGGTAGCACGCTCCTGCAAAAAGTGACAGAGATAATCTCTATTTGCATAAAAACTGTCGTAATATCCTCTTATTGAGTTCCAACGTAATTTATTAAGATGAGCAGAAGAATCAAGCAAGTTGGTTATTGCATAAACATCATGATCTGCCTGCGTGGTAATGTAAGGAAGTACAGTGTTCTGGAATCGGTTTTTAACTTCTGCACTAAACAATTTGTGAGACATTAACTGATTGGAGTATATCATATAATTATTTGTTACTTTTGCGTTATCGATATATTGTATGTTGATTCCATAGCTGCCTAATGCACGGTCATAATCCCACACCGGACCGGCGTAGATAAGTGGGTCTATAGAATCACTGTCTTTGTAAAAATATACACTGGCAAAGGCGCTATCAGGATTATGAAAAACTTCTTCGATTAAATATTTTTCAACAAAAGAATCCATGTCAATATATTGGGAAAAATGTTTTCCTGAATTTGGATTTATTCCATCCAGAGAATAAATAGCATCCTCCATTTCATTAAAAAGAGATTGTATATACAGAGCTTCTTCGAATGTGGCATTTTCAGGAGATACTATCTCGTAGGAATTGCCATGATTGGTAACAAAACCTGTATGTACATTTTCTAAAGAATTTGACACAACAAGGTAACCGCCGGTAATATCTTCCGGAGATTTAGCACCAAAGATTGCCTTGACTGTTCCATCAGGGGAAATGACAGGCTCTTGTAGCGAGAGATCACTATTGAGAGCATTATTATCATCCTCTAAATTCCGTAATTCTAACCGGTTATCTGCCACTTCGATTTTTTCACATAATAAATAATTTCCGCGATATTCATTGTTGATATATAAATCTACAAATTCACCTTTTGGAGCATGAAGTGAGGTGTAATCTTCGGCATATTGATATACAAATTTGTTTCGAATAAGAGAATCATCAATAAAGTTTGCAATAAGCAACCATTTTTTTGCAGCTGGCATATTTAATATGCTGTCCTGTTGGTATAACTTAAACTGATAGGATTTTTTATCAGTATCTCGGAAGGAAGAAGCACCTCGTGTACGGACATATTCGATATCATGAGAGTATTCCGTTTTTCCGTCAACAGACTTTATGGTTAATTTGCTTTTTTCCTGTATGGTTTTATCGGAATGAATTGCATCCATACTGCCTGTTTCTGTGTTTAAGAAGACAGTTGGCAAATTCTCCGATTTACAAAACATAAGAGGAATTGCTTCTGTAGCGGAACCATCCAAGCATAGTGTTATATCGTATGAAATATTATAAGTAAATTGCTTGTTCAAATTATCTGTAGCGTAGAAAGGAGTATTACATAAAATAACAGAATCCGTTTCTTTTAAATTCCCAAAAGTGAGAGAACTCTCTTCCGTAACATAAGAAGGAAGAAAGAAATAGTATTGCCCTATGTCATCATGCCATATCTTAATCGTTTCTGTTTCACCCTCGTGTGTTACAGAGAGCATCAATCCGTCAGAATTCGTTGCGTATACGATTTTTTTCTCATTCTGATGTTTTTTGAAGTACATTAAAGAGAAAACGATTCCTATACCTAAAAGACATAGGAATAGAAACGTTAACCAAGTATATTGTTTATTCGTCTTTTTCATTTGTGTCCCCACGGAAATTTATAATGCATAGTAGTTGATTTAATCGCAGTCATTATATCACTTTCGTCCTTAAACTGCCACTATTTAATACATTCATACTATACAAAAATAGCACATCACAATCCTTGGCAGGAGTGATAAGTGACATGGCAGTATCTACTGTAGTGTATCGTAGGTCTATTAAGTAAATTGTGTCATAGCACTCTAATAATAACGGTGCGATACTACTGCCAAAGGAATCTCTGAATAGTACAAGCTCTTTGCCGGAGCTGTCGCCAGAAACCTGAAGCTTTAGTAATGCTTTCGGACCGCCAAGATAAACATCATACGGATCAAGTCCGGAAAGCTTATCTGTTGTATATAGTGGAATTTCCGATTGTGTTTCATAGTCATATACAATGGCATCACATATAGCAGGAGTAGTAATGCCGATTAGCTTATCAGGAGTAGGATAAATTCCGGAAGCTGAACTGATACCACCATAGAAAGTATCGCTCATAAGGATTTCATCGTAAGAACCGTTAATGAAACTATCGG
>SVFS01000031.1 GCA_015056725.1 Lachnospiraceae bacterium
TTTTTTGTTTCTTGCAAATTTTAAAGTTTTTAATACAGGTCTTAGTTTAGAATATTCCTCCTTTTTTAGATTAGTGATATGTATGGATACCATATAGTATGATAAAATAGAATCGGTAATAGTGTATTCAGTTGTAGAAAGATAAGTGGATGCTATGAGAGTTGTAATTGTCGAGGATGAAATCCGAATTCGTGAAGGTATTGTAAAGCTTTTATCAAAAACCAATGATGAATTTGAATTGGTTGGCGAAGCTGATAACGGAAAAGATGGTCTTCAACTTTTGCGCGATTTACGACCTGATATTGTGATAACAGATATAAAAATGCCGCAGATGGATGGCCTGTCTATGTTAGAGCAAATGTTTGAGCAAGGAATAAATGCAAAGGTAATTGTTTTAAGTGCGTACTCAGAATTTGAATATGCACGTAAAGCAATGAAACTTGGAGTTACAGAGTACTTGTTAAAACCCATTACGTTTCATGACTTTATGCAAGCATTGGAAAATGTTAAACATCAGGTAGAAAAAGAGAAACAGGACAAACCGGCTCAAATTGGTACTATTGAGCAGATTTTTCAATTTCTTATTGATGGTAGTTTGGATATCAATGAGGAATTAATTGCATATTTGTCTAATAATTACCAAATTACTAAGGATCAATCGTTTTCTATTGTATGTATCTATTTAGGAAGCAATTATCATAGTATGTGCAAAAAAGCAAAATCAGATTTTAAACATGCACTTTCGATGTATGGAGATGTTTCCTACTGCATAGTAGAGGTACCGCATAGAAATTCATTCCTTTCGATATTGTATCATTACAAAAATTCACATGATTTGGAGAGATGGTTACAATATCAGTTATTAAATAAACAACTTAATAAAGTAGCAATAGGTTGGATAGAAGCGAATGGCATCTCGGAATTAGAACATAGTGTTGAACTGCTATATCCGTATATGGACTGGAATATTTCATTTGATAAAGAGGTCATAATTTCATATCCTAAAATAACGCAGATACAAACAGCATCTTGTGTTTATCCTATAGAATTGGAGGCAAAAATCAAAACAGCTATTTGTGCATATGATTGGAACAAGGTGTTTAAAATTATGAAGGAGTTTCAAAATAGCTTTTTAGATGGACAGATATATATTCCGAGAGAAATAAAGGAATGTTATGTGCGATTTTTGTGGGTTATGATTAATATTGCTAAAGAGGTTGGATGTCTGAAAATACAAAATTTGAATTCACAAAAATTGCTTGAGGGGATAATGAATGCCCAGACCAAAGAAGACTTATGGAACGCATCTGATTTTCTTATATCTTTAATGGTTTCAGAGCAGAAAAAGGAAGATGCTGTTCATTTAACAGTAAAAAAAGTGATAAGTATTATTCATGAGTTTTATCAGACAGGTATCACCTTAGAAGAAATAAGTATAAGGCTTAATATGACACCGGAATATATTGGAACATTATTCCATAAAGAAATGGGGATAACATTTAGCACTTATATGAAGAATTTCAGAATCAATAAGGCAAAAGAATTGCTATGTGGAAGTAGCTATAAGCTATATGAGATTTCTGAGAGAGTAGGCTATAATGATCCAAAGTATTTTAGTAAGGTTTTTAAGGAGATAACCGGTCAATTACCAACAGATTATAGAAAAAATTACAAATAGAGTTTAGAAATCCCCCCTATTTTAAAGATATGTCGAGTTTTAAGATTGAGGAGAAACTATATAATGAAATCACTAACACAGAAAAATTAGTAATTAGGAGGGTATAACATGAAAAGGTTAGTGGCATTATTAATGACAGCATGTTTATTGGGAACAATGCTTGTTGGATGTGGGGCAAAAGAAGAAACAGCAGCACCTGCAACAGAAGCGGCTGCAACAGAAGCAGCGACAGAAGAAGCAGCACCGGCAGAGGCAGCAGCAACTGCAGGAAATGTAACTATTTGGTATTATTGGGAAACAGAAGGACATCAGAAAGCACTTGATCATATCATTCAGGAATTCAATTCTTCACAGGGAGATGTAACTGTAGAAGCAAAATATGTACCATTTGCAGATTTTAAGAAACAGCTTTCTATCGGAGCATCAGCAGATGAATTACCGGATCTTGTAATCTTAGACAATCCTGACCATGCATCATATGCAGCAATGGGAATCTTTGCAGATTTAACAGGCCGTTTTGATGTAAGTACATACTATGATGGACCGGTTAATTCCTGTACATTAGATGGCAAGCTTTACGGAGTACCATTCGGAAGTAACTGTTTATTATTATACTATAACGAAGATATGTTAAAAGCAGCAGGCTGTGAAGTACCAACAACATGGGAAGAATTACAGAAAGTTGCAGAAGCATGTACAACAGATACAGTATCAGGATTTGCACACTGTTCTTTACAGAACGAAGAAGGAACATTCAACTTCTTACCATGGGTATGGTCAACAGGAGCAACATCCTATGAAATCAATTCCGAAGGCGGAATCAAAGCGTTAACAGCAGTGAAAAACCTTGTAGATGCAGGAGCGATGACAAAAGAAGCCATCAACTGGACACAGGGAGATACGATGCATCAGTTTATCGCAGGAAACCTTGCAATGATGATTAACGGTACATGGCAGGTACCAACAATGAGAAATGAAGTACCTGATTTAAATTGGAATGTAGCACCAATCCCAATGGATGCACAGCAGGCATCAGGACTTGGAGGAGAAAACTATGCGGTAATCGCAGGCGGAAATGAAGAAGGAGCAATTAAGTTCTTAGAGTATGCTACAAGTGATGAAACATGTAAGTATATGATGGATGCAATGGGATATATTTCATCCAATTCAACAATAGCAGAAGGCCAGTTTGCAGGAGATGCAGTATACGAAGCATTCGTAGAAGAAATGAACTATGCAAATGCAAGAGGCCCATTACCGGAATGGCCGGAAATTTCAGATGCAATTTCCTTAGCATTCAATGAAGTAATGACAGGAGCAGCAACACCGGAAGATGCAGCTGCAAAAGCACAGACTACAATTGATGGCATTTTAGGAAAGTAAAATGTGGAAGTAAATCATATCGGAATAGTATATAAATATATGAAAATCTAAGAAGATGTAACGCCAGCAAAGTTGCTGGCGTTACGCATTTGAAAGGATTACATAGAATGAAAAAAAAGATAAGAATTCAGGATGAATTTTGGAGTAAATACAGGGAACTTGTTCGTAAAGAAATGATTCCCTATCAATGGAAAGTTTTAAATGATGAAATTGATATTCATATTGAGAGAGAAAGAAATGATGACTCAATCCCTAATGAGAAAAGTCATGCAATAGAAAATTTCAGAATTGCCGCAGGTTTAAAAGAAGGGCATCACTATGGCTGGGTTTTTCAGGACAGTGATGTATATAAATGGTTGGAAGCAGTAGCATATTCTTTAAACGAATACATGGATGAAGAACTGAAAAGTTTGGCAGATAGTGTTGTGGATCTGATTGCTGCTGCACAAGAAGAGGATGGATATTTAGGGACGTATTTTACAATAGAAGAACCGGAAAGAAAGCTGAAACGCCTAAACGAGAGCCATGAATTGTATTGTGCCGGACACTTTATGGAAGCAGCAGTGGCTTATTATGAAGCGGTTGGAAATAAGACAGTATTGGAAACTGCTTGTAAATTGGCAGATTATATTGCAAGAAATTTTGGGGAAGAAAAGATTCACGGATATGACGGACATGAAGAAATTGAAATCGGACTGGCAAAATTATATCGTGTGACCGGTAAAAAAGAATATTTGGATTTGGGAAAATACTTTTTAGAAATAAGAGGAACCAATCCGGAATTTTTTAGCAATCAAAATAAGGAAGACGGAAAAGCACCGTTAATTTCCGGATTAGATAAGTTTCCACAGAGTTATTATCAAAACCACATGCCATTATTACAGCAGGAAACAGCAGAAGGGCATGCAGTAAGATTGGTGTATATGTGTACAGCAATGGCAGATATTGCAGCATTAACAAAGGATGAAAAAATGTTGAATGCCTGCAAAAAAATCTGGCGTAACATTGTGGATAAAAGAATGTATATAACAGGTGGAATCGGTTCTACCGTAATCGGAGAATCGTTTACGCTGGATTATGATTTGCCAAACGATACGATGTATTGTGAAACATGCGCATCTGTCGGACTTATTTTCTTTGCGAAACGATTATTAGAAAATGAGTTTGTCGGTGAATATGGAGATGTTATGGAACGTGCTCTGTATAATACGGCACTTGCGGGAATGGCGTTGGATGGAAAACACTTTTTCTATGTGAATCCATTAGAAGTGGTTCCTGAAAAAGGGAAAAAGGATCCCACAAAGAGCCATGTAAAAAGTGTACGGCCGGAGTGGCTTGGATGTGCCTGTTGCCCGCCAAATCTTGCGAGATTATTAGCCTCATTGGAAAAATACGTTTATATTCAGAAAGATAGTACGATTTTAGCTAATTTGTTTATGAATTGCGATGGGCAGTTTGAGGTGGAAGGCAATACCATATCCATAAAACAAGAAACAAATTATCCATGGAACAAACGGATTCAATTTAAAGTTGACTGTGAAGAAAAAACGGAATTTACATTGGGCATCCGCATTCCGAATTGGGCAGATAGCTATTTCATCCAAGTGAACGGAGAGATATATGATACGGATGATAAACAGGGAATTGCATATGTGAGTAAGGAATTTTGTAATGATGTAATTGAAATTCTGTTTGATATGAAAGTTGAAATTTGGGATGCGCATACATCAGTAAGAAATAATATTGACAAAGTTGCCGTTTCCAGAGGCCCAATTGTGTATTGCCTGGAGGAAGTGGATAACGGAGAAAACCTGCACCTCTTATCATTAGACAAGAATACAGAGTTTACATATCAATTTAGAGAAGATTTATTAGGCGGAGTAGGAGTCATTAATGCAAAGGGATGTGAACGGCCTGCTACGTCTTTAAGTAATTCAAATCTGTATCAAAAGCATAAAGCACAAATAGAAACCAAAGAAAGAGAACTGATGTTAATACCGTACTTTGCCTGGGGAAATCGAGGAGAGAATGAAATGCAGGTATGGATAAGACAGGAAAGGTAGTGTGATTAATGAAGCTAAAATTTTCCGGAATGAGAGCAGAAAAAACTGTAAAAAAAAGTAAGACTATTTCCAGATATAAAAGTATTTTTAGTATTAGAAATAAGATTTTGGTGTGCTTTTTAGTACCGTTATGTTTCATGATTATTATTGGAATATCGGCTTACATAAAAGCAGAAAGCGGAATGAGTCAAAAGTATCAGGAATCAACATTGCAAACTGTAAAGATGGCAACGGAATACATCGATATGAGTTGTGAATTTATAGAAGCAGAAGGAATGAAGTATGCGTTTGATGAGGACTTAAATAAATATTTCAAAGGGATACTGAATGATCCTATAGCAAAGCGTGATATGACAAGCAGGGTGCAGTCTGATTTATTATCTTCACAGACGGTTAATCCATTTATTAACTATATTCATATTATTACAGAAGAAGGAATCCCAATGCTTTTTTCCAAGACAGGATATGCAGCAGATGGATTTTTTAATGAATATAAGGAATCGGTAAGTGTTGATGGAAAGATGGAAAAATGGATTGACCATCACGATGTGCTGGATGCACAGATGGAACTTTCGAAGGATGAATACATTTTATCTTATGAGATTCTTGCAGAATCAGGAAATGCATGTATTGTTGTGGATATGAAACGTTCTGCTATTCAAGATTTCTTACAAAATCTTGATATGGGAAAAGATGGTTTGATTGCTCTTGTTACGAAAGAGGGGAGAGAAATTGTTTGCGAGAGTTTAGAGGAAGGAGAGAATGGCATTTATATAGAAGGTGAGACTACATTGTACAACCAGCCATTTTTTACTGAGGTTATCTCCGACGAGTCGTTAGAAGGAACACAAGAGGTTGAATTTTTAGGGGAAGAGTATTTCTTTATTTATAGTAAAAGTGAAGAAACAGGGGCAATGGTATGTGCTTTGGTATTAAGTGATACCGTTACAGCTCAGGCACAGGAGATTAAGAGCCTGACAACAGCTTTTGTTATTTTAGCAAGTATTATTGTTTTGTGTATCGGATTTGTTATCGTAATTGGTATACAAAGCAATATGAAGAACATTTCTCAAAAATTTGGGGAAGTAGCCGGTGGTGATTTGACGGTACAGATATTTGCAAAAGGCCATGATGAGTTTGTAAATTTAGCAGATAGTGCATCGCATATGATACATAACACGAAGAAATTGGTTAGTAAAGTGGGGAATGCGACAAATCAGTTAGAAGAATCATCTGTGGAAATCGCTTCCGTCTCAGATGTTGTGAATAATTATTCAACACATATTATGCAGGCGATTGATGAAATAAGCGTAGGAATGGGGAAACAAGCAGAAGAGGCAGAAGAATGTGTTACCAGAATGTGTGCGCTTTCGGAAGAAGTGCATGAAGTAAGTATGATTACGGAACGGGTAGGCGGCCTTGTAGAAAATACTGAAAAAATGATTTCCCAAGGGATGACACTAGTTCATTTATTAAAAGAAAGAGCAGAGGAAACAACAAATATTACATCAACGGTAGGTAACAGAATTGAGCAGTTGCAAGGAGAATCTGCAACGATTAATGGATTTGTTGATATTATCAGGTCTATTTCCAGTCAGACAAATTTATTATCATTAAATGCGTCTATAGAGGCAGCAAGGGCAGGCGTTGCAGGACGAGGATTTGCTGTTGTTGCAGAAGAAATCAGTAAATTAGCAGATGAATCAGCTAAAGCAGCTGACAGCATTAAAAAGCAAGTTGAACTGATTGGTGAACAGACACAAACGAGTGTGGACAGTGCTTTGCAAGCGGAAAAAATGGTTGCATTACAGACGGAGGTGGTAGGACAGGTTATTTCGGTATTTGATGATATAAGTAATAGTATGAAAGAACTGCTGGATGGATTAAAAGCAATTATTGCATCCACTCAAAAAGCTGCTATCGAAAAGGATAGTACATTAGCAGCAGTAGAAAATATTTCTTCAATTATTGAAGAAGCTGCAGCAGGAAGTGAAGTTGTCCATGGAGTAGCAGAGGAATTGGTATGTAATGTTGAAAAATTGAATCATACTTCAGACATGCTAAGTGCGAATATGCAGACATTAAAAGCTGAGATTGATTTGTTTAAGACAGAATAATGAAATAAAGTTTAGATTTTTCCTCCTTTTCGAGATTTCTCTTATTTTGCTCTTTTTTGGTAGATTATACAATGCATTTATGGGAATAAGAAAAGGAGGTATTTTTGTGAAAAAAATTAAGAACTTTTTCAAATACGGTAATGTAGGGCTTTTGTTTGCACTTCCTGCTTTCGTATATATGCTAATATTCGTTGGTTATCCGATATTAAGCAATATTGTTTTAAGTGTTCAGGACGTTACAGTGAGAAATCTTGCAAAAGGTGAAAAGCATTTTATCGGACTGAGTAATTATATGGAACTGTTTCAGGATGAGGTATTCCGTTTGACTATTTCAAACACGTTAAAGTTTACTGTTTATAGTCTGATCTTCCAATTTATTATCGGATTTGCACTTGCAATTTTCTTTAATAAAAATTTCTCTTTCGCGAAACCGATTAGAGGATTATTGATGATTCCGTGGATGATTCCAATGACAGTCACAGCTCTAATTTTCAAATTTATGTTTTCTACAGATGTAGGAATTGTAAATTACTTTCTTCGATCCCTGGGAATAGTAGCAGAGAATGTGGAATGGTTGACAAATCCGGAGATTGCATTGGGGTGCGTTATTTTTGCAAATGTTTGGATAGGAATTCCATTCAACACGATTTTGTTATCCACAGGACTTACGACCATTCCACAGGACTTGTATGAAAGTGCAGCAATTGATGGTGCAAACAGTGTCCAGAGATTTTTCAGAATTACATTGCCACTGTTAAGACCGACAATTGAATCAGTGTTGGTGCTTGGTTTCATCTATACATTTAAGTGTTACGATCTGGTGTATGTTATGACTAGTGGCGGACCTGTTAATGCAACGCATTTAATGTCTACATATTCCTATAAGCTTTCCTTTGAAATGTTTGATTATAGTATGGGCTCTGCGGCAGCAAATGTATTACTTGTAATTTTACTAATTGTGGGAATGGTTTATCTTAAAATTACAATGGAAGGAGAAGATGATTAATGGGTGAAGACAAGAAGCTGAACAAGAAAAAGAACATATTGTTTTGCGTGATTTCAGTTGTTATATTATGTGTACTTTTGTTTCCGTTGTTTTGGATTTTGGTAACGTCTTTAAAAACCGAGCAGGAGATCTTTCAAATCCCTCCGACGTTTTATCCACATGAACTTAATTTAAAGTCGTATGCGGCACAGGTTGAAACCGGGGACTTTAATATGTTCCGCGCATTTGGAAATAGTTTTCTCATTTCAATAGGAGCAATGTTGATTGCCGTTGTGTTAGCAGTACCGGCATCTTACGCCATTGCAAGATATCGGTTTGTTGGAAGGAAAGCAATGTTATTGGGATTTCTGGTTACACAGATGTTGCCGGTATCTGTATTGTTAACTCCGATGTTCATTATGTTTAAAGGAATGAATGTATATAATACATGGGTTTCAGCAATACTTGCGGATGCAACATTGGGAATACCGTTTTCCGTCTTGATATTGAAAAATTATTTTGCATCGATTCCAAAGGAATTAGAGGAAGCAGCTTATATTGATGGCTGTGGACGGATGAAGGCGTTTATGAAAGTGCTTGTTCCGGTGGCAAAACCGGGAGTGATTGTATGTGCAATCTTTTCATTCTTGTATTCATGGGGAGACTTGGCATATGGAATGACATTCATTTTGGATCAGCAGAAACGACCGATTACTGCAGGAATATTTAACTTTATGGGACAATATGGTACGACATGGAGTTATTTAACAGCATTTGCAATTGTTACAATTATTCCGGTTGCGTTAATATTTATTTTCATGCAGAAATACATTATTGCGGGTATGACAAGCGGTGCTGTAAAAGGATAAAAGAGGTATTACTATGTTAAAACAAGAAGGAAATCGTATTATTTTTCATTATGATGCAGAAGAACTTTGGATAGAACCATGGGGCGAAAATGCGGTTCGTATACGTGCCACAAAAAATGCTCATATGCCTGAAGAAAATTGGGCATTACTTCCGCAGGAGAATACAACGTGCGAAATAAGTTTTAATGAAACCGGTGCAAGCCTGAAGAATGGAAAAGTAGAGGTTTGTATTACATCCGGTGGAAAAATTACTATATATAATCAGAAGGGTGAACTACTCTTAGAAGAGTATTGGCGTAACCGAAGAGATTTGTTAGATCCTAAATGCAGTGCTATCGAAGTAGAAGCAAGGGAATTTTGTCCAAATATCGGTGGTGATTACCATTTGACGATGAGACTTCAATCCGTAAATAAAAATGAAAAGATTTACGGAATGGGTCAGTATCAGCAACCGTATTTGAATTTGAAAGGCACTGATTTGGAATTGGCACATAGAAACTCCCAATCAAGTGTGCCATTTGCCCTGTCTTCTTTAGGATATGGTTTGCTTTGGAATAATCCGGGCGTTGGCCGGGTTGTGTTTGGAAATAATATTATCAGTTATGAAAGTTATGCAACAAAAGTATTGGATTATTGGTTTGTGGCAGGAGATACTCCGGCACAAATTGAAGAAGCCTATGCAAAGGCAACGGGAACAGTACCGATGATGCCGGAGTATGGTTTGGGATTTTGGCAGTGCAAACTTCGTTATCAGACACAGGAAGAATTGTTAGAGGTGGCAAGAGAGTATAAACGTAGAAACTTACCATTAGACTTAATTGTAATCGATTTCTTCCATTGGCCAAAGCAGGGGGATTGGAAATTCGATCCGGTATATTGGCCTGATCCGGATGAAATGATCCGTGAATTGAATGAAATGAATGTAAAACTTATGGTTTCTATATGGCCGACTGTAGACAGAGAGTCAGAAAACTATGAGGAAATGCTGGAAAAAGGATATTTGATCCGGACTGAACGGGGATTCCGTACAGGATTAAATTTTGAAGGTGCGACAATACATTACGATGCCACAAATCCGGGGGCGCGTAAATACCTCTGGGAAAAAGCAAAGAAAAACTATTATGATAAGGGAATCCGTATATTCTGGTTAGATGAAGCAGAACCGGAGTATACTGCATACGATTTTGACAATTACCGCTATTACCTGGGAACAGACTTAGAAATCGGTAACATTTATCCTGTGGAATATGCGAAAACATTCTATGAAGGAATGGAAAGCGAAGGACAGGAAAATATTGTTAATCTACTCAGGTGTGCATGGGCAGGAAGCCAGAAATATGGTGCTTTGGTTTGGTCAGGGGATATTGCATCCAGTTTTGAAAGCATGAAGAACCAGTTGGCAGCCGGATTAAATATAGGTTTGGCAGGCATTCCTTGGTGGACGACAGATATTGGAGGTTTCCATGGTGGAGATCCAAATGATCCGGCATTTAGAGAACTGTTTGTAAGATGGTTTCAATGGGGAGCATTCTGTCCGGTAATGCGTCTGCATGGAGACAGAGAACCAAGACAGCCACAATACGGAACAACAGGAGGTGCACATTGTTGTTCGGGCGCAGCAAATGAAGTGTGGAGCTATGGAGACGAAGTTTATGACATTTGTGTCAAGTATATGAATATACGTGAACAAATGAGAGACTATACAAGAAGTCTTATGGAAGAGGCTCATGAAAAAGGAACTCCGGTTATGCGAACTCTGTTTTATGAATTTCCGGAGGATAAGGAATGCTGGGAAGTAGAAGACGAATATATGTATGGTAACAAATTCCTGGTGGCACCAATTTTGGCAGCAGGTGTAAAAGAACGGAGAGTATATTTGCCGGCAGGTGCACAATGGAAAGATTGTGAAAGCAATAAGTTATATGATGGCGGACAATATATTAATGTTGAAGTAACATTAGAAAATATGCCGGTATTCCAAAAAGCAGAATAGAAAATATTACAAGGACCATTTATCAGGAGTGATGAATGGTTCTTGCAATTTACAAGCATTGACAGGTTGAAACCTAAGCATTTACTATGAGATTAGAGATATACGCAAAACAGGAGATATCAAAAAATATGAAACAGCCTAAAAGAGTTAGTTTATGGAGAAAGCTAATATCAATTTTTATTATAACGTCAACAATTCCCATCGTATTGCTCTGCTTGTTTATGTTTTACAATGCTACAGAAATATTGAAAGAGAATACGGATACATTAATGCAGAATAACTTAAAGCAGCTGAATGATAACCTGAATATTCAGTTAGAAGCATATGAGGATATTTTGTATCAATTGTATACGGGAGATGAAATTGTTGAGTGGGTAGACAAGCTGAATGCCGATGAAGACATACCGGTAACAGTTAGCCAATTGCGGAGATATCTTCGCGGAATACTGAATTCTAAAGATTATATCCGTTCTATTACAATCATCACAGAGTCAGGGATGAAAGTTACTTATGACTGTATATCGCCTACAACATATGAGAATTCGTGGATTGACAATTTTAGTTGTTCAATAGAAGAACTATATACCGAAGTATCTGCTGATAACAAAATGCATATCTATTCTACAGAGTACGGCACAACATTTGCCAGTGAAGACCATTATTTGTTTCATATGGCAAACAGAATTATAGATTATCGTAATTTGGAAAAACAAATTGGAATTGTAATTATTAGTTTGGATGAAGAATTACTTGAAAGGATTTTAGAATCTTCCCGTGAAAATATTAGTGCAAATATTTTGGTGGATGAAAAAGGAAGAGTAGTTTCATGTGGAGATAAAAAGAAAATAGGTATTCAGCTTTTTGAGAAGGGTTGTTCTGAAGAAATAAAAAAAGATAACTTTGTGAATTTTGTCAATGATATGCTGCAAACAGACAAAGATTATATTTCAACGTATTTTTATAGAAATGAAGATTTAAATTGGGAAATTGTAAGTGCGGCGGATCAAAGCAGTTACATGAAAGAAATCAGGAATAATGCGTATATTATTGCTTTAGTAGGTGCATTTTTATTATGTGTTACGCTGTTTTTGATATGGAAACTATCACGTCAGTTAGTAGAATCAGTTAGTACGGTGGTTGCATCTATGAAGTCGGCAGGAGCCGGGAATTTATCTACCAGAATACCGGTATCGGAAGCTATGCCTGTGGAAATAGAAACGGTAGCATCCCAATTTAATGAGACGCTGGAGAAACTGGTATATTCACAACAAAAAGAAAAAGAGGCAACGGATAGACAACGTAAGGCGGAAATCAAGGCATTGGAAGCACAGATTAATCCACATTTCTTATATAACACATTAGACACGATTAACTGGATGGCAATTGACAGAGACGAGTTCGATATCAGCAATGCTATTAGTGCATTAGCGAATATACTCCGCTATGCGATAACAGATAGTAATGGAACAGTTTGCATCAGAGATGAAATTGAATGGTTAAAAAAATATATTTATTTGCAACAGTTCCGTTTGAAAAATAAATTTGTGCGTATCATAGAAGTTTCGCCGGAGGTATTAGATGTAAAAATACATAAACTCTTACTCCAACCATTTATTGAGAATGCGATCATTCATGGGTTCAAAGGAGAGCAGGAAGAATATGTTTTAGAAGTATTCATTTCACAAGAGAATACAAATTTAGTAATCATTATTCGGGATAATGGAAGTGGTATGCCACAAGATTTGGTAGAGAAAATTAATACAGGGCAACCAATAAAGACCGAAGAGAAGAGTCATATTGGTATGGAAAATGCAATAATGCGCCTGAATATGTATTGTGAAGGAAAAGCAAATATAGTGGTGAGCAGTGAGTTGGGAAAAGGAACGGAAATAAAATTATTATTACCAATAATTGTTTAGACTAAGATAAATGAGTTTAGAAATTCCCCCTATTTTAAAGATATGTCGAGTTTTAAGATTGAGGAGAAACTATATAATGAAATCACTAACACAGAAAAATTAGTAATTAGGAGGGTATAACATGAAAAGGTTAGTGGCATTATTAATGACAGCATGTTTATTGGGAACAATGCTTGTTGGATGTGGGGCAAAAGAAGAAACAGCAGCACCTGCAACAGAAGCGGCTGCAACAGAAGCAGCGACAGAAGAAGCAGCACCGGCAGAGGCAGCAGCAACTGCAGGAAATGTAACTATTTGGTATTATTGGGAAACAGAAGGACATCAGAAAGCACTTGATCATATCATTCAGGAATTCAATTCTTCACAGGGAGATGTAACTGTAGAAGCAAAATATGTACCATTTGCAGATTTTAAGAAACAGCTTTCTATCGGAGCATCAGCAGATGAATTACCGGATCTTGTAATCTTAGACAATCCTGACCATGCATCATATGCAGCAATGGGAATCTTTGCAGATTTAACAGGCCGTTTTGATGTAAGTACATACTATGATGGACCGGTTAATTCCTGTACATTAGATGGCAAGCTTTACGGAGTACCATTCGGAAGTAACTGTTTATTATTATACTATAACGAAGATATGTTAAAAGCAGCAGGCTGTGAAGTACCAACAACATGGGAAGAATTACAGAAAGTTGCAGAAGCATGTACAACAGATACAGTATCAGGATTTGCACACTGTTCTTTACAGAACGAAGAAGGAACATTCAACTTCTTACCATGGGTATGGTCAACAGGAGCAACATCCTATGAAATCAATTCCGAAGGCGGAATCAAAGCGTTAACAGCAGTGAAAAACCTTGTAGATGCAGGAGCGATGACAAAAGAAGCCATCAACTGGACACAGGGAGATACGATGCATCAGTTTATCGCAGGAAACCTTGCAATGATGATTAACGGTACATGGCAGGTACCAACAATGAGAAATGAAGTACCTGATTTAAATTGGAATGTAGCACCAATCCCAATGGATGCACAGCAGGCATCAGGACTTGGAGGAGAAAACTATGCGGTAATCGCAGGCGGAAATGAAGAAGGAGCAATTAAGTTCTTAGAGTATGCTACAAGTGATGAAACATGTAAGTATATGATGGATGCAATGGGATATATTTCATCCAATTCAACAATAGCAGAAGGCCAGTTTGCAGGAGATGCAGTATACGAAGCATTCGTAGAAGAAATGAACTATGCAAATGCAAGAGGCCCATTACCGGAATGGCCGGAAATATCAGATGCAATTTCCTTAGCATTCAATGAAGTAATGACAGGAGCAGCAACACCGGAAGATGCAGCTGCAAAAGCACAGACCACAATTGATGGCATTTTAGGAAAGTAAAATGTGAAAGTAGAGTTTTTAAGAGAAACGCTGAGAAATCAGCGTTTCTTTTTAGTTTAGACTATTTGGCGATTAATTGTTGTTGCTAAAATTATGCTATGATAGAATATGCGAGAGGTGAAATATGAAATTACGGGAACAACTGGAAAACTACATACCTTACAATGAACAGGAAACAAATGATAAAGACATCATGTTAGAGTGCCTAGAGCGTTATGATGATGTACTGAAAAGAGATAACAGAATTTGTCATTTTACGGCATCTAATTGGATTGTGAATAAGCAGCGTACAAAAATTTTGATGGCATATCACAATATTTACAAGTCTTGGGCATGGACAGGAGGTCATGCGGATGGCGAGGCTGATTTGTGTCAGGTGGCATGGAAAGAGGCAAAGGAAGAAACCGGTGTACAGAATTTGAAGTTGTTAAGTGATGGGATTTATGCGATTCAGATTTTGACCGTAAACAGTCATATTAAAAAAGGAAAATTTATTTCGGATCATTTACACTTGGATTGTTGTTTTCTGTTTGAAGCAGATGAAGAAGAACTGTTACAGATTAAAGAAGATGAAAATAGTGCAGTAGGTTGGATTGAAATTGAACGTGTTACTGAGGTTACAAGCGAAGAAAAGATGCGGCCTATTTATGCAAAATTGAATGAAAAATTAGGAAATATAAAGAGCTAATGAGCTGAGAAGTTAATAGGTTGAGATGCTAAGGAATTGATGAGTTAAGGAGTATAGGTAAATGGAATTATTAGAAGTAATGAAGCAAAGGCATAGTGTAAGAAGATATACAGATAAAGCTATTGAAGAAGATATTCGTACAGAATTGGAGCGTTGTATAGAAGAAGTAAATGCAGAAAGTGGATTACATATCCAGACTATTTTTGATGAGCCTAAATGCTTCGGCTCCATATTGACCACCTATGGAATGTTTTCCGGTGTAAAGAATTATATTGCGTTAGTAGGAAAAGAATCGGATACGTTAGAAGAAACGATTGGTTATTATGGTGAAAAAGTGGTTTTACGGGCACAAGAATTAGGTTTAAATACATGCTGGGTGGGACTGACATACAGTAAAGGAAAATGTGCGGCTAAAATCGAAAAAGGTGAGAAGCTAATATGCGTTTTGGCATTGGGATATGGAAAGACACAGGGAGTTCCACATAAAGGGAAAAACGCGGAACAGGTTTGTAATATGCAGGAGAATCTTCCGGAATGGTTTGTTGCGGGGGTAGAAGCAGCACTTCTTGCACCTACAGCAGTAAATCAACAGAAATTCTATTTTGAATATAAGGATGATGAAGTAATTGTACAGAGCGGAAAAGGTGCTTATGTAATGGTGGATTTGGGAATTGCCAAATATCATTTTGAGGCTGTTTCAGGTCATAAGGTACGTCAGACATTATAAATAAATATGAAAGAATACATATGCAATAAAGAATCTATAAAAGGAGAGCAGGAATAACATAATGGATTATATATGGTGGATTATTGCTACAATGTGTGCTTTTTTTGTAAAAGGCTTGTGTGGCTTTGCAAATTCGTTGGTATTCACAACTATGATGAGTTTCCGGAATAATAATATTAATATATCGCCGATTGAACTCGTATTGGGATATCCTTCCAATGTGATATTAGCATGGAAAGAACGAAAATCTATTAATTGGAAAATCTGTGTACCGCTCGCGATATTGGTGATTGGCGGAAGCATTCCGGGCGTTTTCTTTTTGAAAAATACAGATGGCGGCATCATAAAAATTATATTAGGAATTGTGATTTTGCTAATCGGAATCGAAATGCTACTGCGGGAACTGTATCCTATGAAAATGAAAGAGTCAAAGATTTTGCTGGGTATTATCGGAGTGATGACGGGACTGTTGTGCGGAATATATGGTATTGGAGCGTTGCTGGGAGTATATGTAAATCGTGTGACAGATAGTAGTAAAGCGTTCAAAGCAAACATTTGTAGTGTGTTTCTGGCAGAAAATACGTTCCGGATTATTTTATATATGTGTTTTGGTATTCTTACGTGGGATGTCTGGAAGCGGGCATTATCTCTGACACCGTTTATGCTACTGGGGTTGTGGCTTGGTATGTGGACCGGAAAGGTATTGGATGAAAAATATGTGAAGAAGCTGGTAGTTATCATGCTTATCATTTCCGGTATTGCCCTTGTAGTAAAAACGATTTGATTTTTTTGAAGAGGCTTTTGAATATGAAAAAAGTAGGAATAGTATGTTGTTCAAATCCGCAAAAAAAGGAATATAAAGAAACTGTTTGCAAATTAGAAGAAACATTAAACGTTCTTGGTATGAGAGCAGTTTTCAGTAACTGTATTTATGAAAAAGAAGGGGCAAATTATACCGGTAAAGAACGGGCAGCAGAGCTTATGAGGTGTTATCGGGATGAAGAAATAGAGCATATTTTTGATATATCAGGTGGAGATATTGCTAACGGTGTACTTCCTTATCTGAATTATGGAGAGATTGGGAAATCAGATAAAGTTTTTTGGGGATATAGCGATTTGACTACGATAGTTAATGCTATATACACTAAAACGGGAAAAGCATCTGTTTTATATCAAATCAAAAATTTGATATACGATTATGGAAAAGCACGGATGGAAGATCTTAAGTCAGGAAAGTTGATAAACGATTTTTCCTATTCTTTTGTTCAGGGAACGGAAATGGAAGGTGTGGTAATCGGTGGGAATATACGATGCTTTTTGAAACTTGCCGGAACAGAGTATATGCCGAACTTTGAGAAAAAGATATTACTATTGGAAAGCCTGAGCGGAAAAGTTCCACAGATGGAGACCTATTTGTGCCAACTGCAACAATTAGGAGCATTTGATAAAGTATCGGGAATCCTTTTAGGGACGTTTACACAGATGGAGAAAGAAAACTGCAAATCGGCAATGCCGGAACTGATAAAAGAGTTTGTGTCAAAGGACATACCGATTGCTATGACGGGACAGATTGGACATGGATTGGATGCAAAAGCGATTTGGATAGGAAAGCCGATAAAGTTGAAAGCATAGGTAGAACGTGGTAAAATCAATTCGTTGGGCTGTTTTGGCAGTTGCCATTATAACCGATGTGTGAGAAATAAAGGGAATGATAGACAAGGGCTATAGAACGATGAGACAATTTCAGTGCGATTATTGTGAGGGTGCTCACGAAAGAATCTTAAAAAGAATGATGGAAACCAATATGGAACAGACCGTTGGATACGGCGAGGATCCATATTGTATGGAAGCAGCAAAACTGATAAAAGAAGCATGTGATGCGCAGCAGGTAGATGTACATTTTTTAGTTGGCGGAACGCAGACAAATCTAACAGTAATTGCATCTGTTTTAAGACCGTATCAGGGAGTACTTTGTGCTAACGAAGGGCATATCAATGTCCATGAAACAGGTGCCATAGAGGCTTGTGGACATAAGGTATTGGCACTTCCGTCTAAGGATGGAAAACTTTCTGCAGAGCAGATTCGTACATACCACAAAAATCACGTGGAAGATGGTAGTTTTGAGCATATCGTACAACCGGGAATGGTTTACATTTCACATCCAACAGAGCTTGGTACGTTATATACTTTGCAGGAATTGGAAGAGATTAGTAAAGCCTGCCGTGAACTTGAGATGCCGCTATTTTTGGATGGCGCAAGACTTGGCTATGGTTTGATGGCAAAAGGTACAGATGTAACGCTTCCTGATTTGGCAAGACTTTGTGACGTGTTTTATATTGGCGGTACAAAGGTTGGCGCACTGTTTGGCGAAGCCCTTGTTATTACAAAGGAAAGTTTGAAAAAAGATTTCAGATATATGATAAAGCAAAAAGGCGGTATGCTTGCAAAAGGAAGACTTCTGGGAATTCAGTTCTTGACATTGTTTGAAGATGGTCTGTATATGGAACTTGGAAAACATGCGGATAAGCTGGCAGATCAGATACGAGAGACACTTGATTCAGTAAAGATTTCGTACTTGGTAGAGAATACGACAAATCAGATTTTTCCGATTTTTAAAGACGTAGATTTGAAAAAAATTGATGAGAATTTTAAATACAGCTATCAGCAGAGAGTGGATGAGACTCATAGTGCAGTACGTTTTTGTACAAGCTGGGCAACTTCTCAGACAGCAGTGGATGAATTGTGTGCAGCAATTCGCGATATTTGTGGTTGATACAGGGCTCTATTAGCAGATAGCAATAAGTAACGAGGACATATTATGAAAAAATTAGCACCATTTCTTGTGTTGCTTTCAGGATGTCTCTGGGGAAGTATGGGGCTGTTTGTAAGGCATTTGACGAATGCGGGATTATCTTCGTTAGATATTGTCGGAGTCAGGGCTTTATCAACGGTGATACTTATGGGAATACTGCTGCTTATAAAAGACAGAAGTCTTTTTAGAATTAAATGGAAAGATATTTGGTGTTTTATAGGTACGGGAATTTGCAGTATTTTATTATTTAATTTTTGCTATTTTACAGCAATCCAAATTACATCTTTGTCAGTAGCGGCAGTACTTTTATATACAGCACCGGCATTTGTAATGCTGATGTCTTATGTACTTTTTAAAGAAAAACTGACAGGAAATAAAGTATTAGCACTTGGAATGACATTACTCGGCTGTGTATTGGTAACCGGTATGGTTGGCAGTGACAGTACAAATGCATTATCCGGCTATGGAATTCTTGTGGGGATAGGCGCAGGGTTTGGTTATGCACTCTATTCTATATTTAGCCGTTATGCACTGGAAAGAGGATATTCTTCGCTTCAGATTACGTTTTATACGTTTGTATTTGCTACAATAGGTATTATGCCAATGGCTTCAATGCAGGGAATCCTGCGCTACATCGGAAGTAATGTGGAGAATATCGGTTTTACGCTCATATTTGGTGCGGTCAGTACGGTGCTTCCGTATCTGGCTTATACAGCGGGATTAAACTATGTAGAGAATGGACAGGCTTCCATTATTGCATCAGTTGAGCCGGTGGTGGCAACATTATTCGGAGTAGTTTTGTTTCGGGAAAAAATGTCTTTTGGAAATATAGTAGGAATGCTCCTTGTACTTGGTGCGATTGTGCTATGCAATATAAAAATGCCACATAAAGCAAAAGGGAAAGCAATCGGAGTATTAGAATTAGAAAAATAAGGAAAACAATATGTACGATACAATTATTTTTGATTTAGATGGAACGTTATTGGATACATTAGAAGATTTGATGGATTCTGTGAATTACATTATGGATAAGTATGGTTTTCCAAGACGTACACTGGAAGAAATCAGAACTTTTGTTGGAAATGGTTTGAAGAATTTGCTGACAAAGTGTGTTCCGGCAGAAATGTCTGAGACAGATTTTGAAGAAGCACTTTCAGAGTTTAAAGAATATTATGGAAAAAACTGTCAGATAAAGACAAAGCCATATGACGGTGTGTTGGAGTGTATCGAAGCACTGAAGAAAAAAGGATATAAAATGGCGATTGTATCTAATAAAGCAGACCCGGCAGTAAAAGAATTGAACCAGATTTACTTTAAAGGCATGATTGATGTGGCAATTGGCGAGAGAGCAGGAGTTGCAAGAAAACCTGCACCGGACAGTGTTTATCAGGCGCTTGAAGAGCTTGGAATCAGCATGGAAGAGCGTGCTAAAAAGGCGCTTTACGTAGGGGATTCCGAAGTGGATAGAGCAACGGCTGAAAATGCAGGACTAGATTGCATGTCTGTGGAATGGGGCTTTCGGGAAAGAAAACTTTTAGAAAGTCTAAAACCAAAGTATTTGATTAGTCATCCTATGGATATAGTAAAAACGTTAGATGACTTAATGATAGATGAAATTGTGAATCGTCTGGATGGTTTTGCGGATTCGGACGTAAGTCGCATGAAGGTTACGGTATCTTCTGATGTGGCAATGGGAGAAGTGAAAAAAGCATATCATATGGGACGATGTGATATAGGCAGTCCATGGGCAAAAGGGAAAGCCTTTGATGTGTTGGATGATGGATGTAAATAGGAAGAACAGGAGAAAACGGAATGATAAAAAAATTATTGGAGTTATATAAGAAATACGAAGAAATTGTGAATTATCTTATTGTAGGCGTACTTACTACAATTGTATCCTGGGGTGCTTGTTGGGTTTGTGAGCTTCTGGGAATGGATTCCGGGATTGAATGGCAGAATGCTGCTATCAATACCATCGGATGGGTTGCCGGTGTGCTGTTCGGATATGTAACAAATAGAAAGTATGTGTTTAAAAGCACAAATCCGCAGATTCTAAAAGAGTTTACACAGTTTGCAGGCGCTAGAGTTTCAACATGGATTTTAGATATTGTGATTATGTATGTAACTGTAAATATGATTCATATGGATTATTGGATTGCAAAAATCTTCATTTCATCTGTACTTGTTATGATTGCGAACTATGTATTTAGTAAGTTGTTTGTGTTTAAAAAGAAGAAAGACTAAATAAAAGTGTTGACAAGATAAGTATTGACGAGTAGAATGGAAAAGTACGAATGAAACGCAAGTGTGTTCGTACGGTTAAAATGAGTACGTGTAGCTCAGCTGGATAGAGCGTCTGGCTACGGACCAGAAGGTCGTGGGTTCGAATCCTGTCACGTACATGAAACGCCGTAAACAATTAATGTTTACGGTGTTTTTCGTTTTTGAAAAATACTATCAAATAAAAATGACAAGATTCATTTTAGAGATAGTGTAGGAGTTATTTGGGGATGAAAAGTATAGAAGAAAGGAGCGCTATGAAAAAGTTTATAGGATATTTAAAGAGAGTATTATTTAGCCGTTTAGTAATTACGCTGTTTATCGTATCGTTACAGATTGCATTTTTGCTGTCTACCTTTTACAAGATGAATGAATACTGGCCGGTTATCTCTGCTGCAACAACGCTTTTAAGTGGCGCTTTGATAATCTATATAATCAATAGAGATGAAAATCCGGCATTCAAAATTACATGGCTACTGCCGATCTGTGTTCTTCCGCTTGTGGGTGCTCTTTTGTATGCATTTGTTGCAATGGATGCAGTTCCTAAAGGGGTTAAAAAACTGATAAGAAGGAGAGAAGGAGAATCTGCAAAATATTTGGAGCAGGATTTGGCAATCAGACAGGAGCTGGATGAGAAAAAGTTACCGATTACTTCTATATCAAGATATTTGGAGCGTTTTGGCAATTATCCTGTTTATCAAGATACAGTAGTATCGTATTTCCCAATAGGAGAAGCATTTCTAAAAGATCTGCTTGCAGAGATAGAACGGGCAGAGAAATTTATTTTTATGGAATATTTCATTGTTTATGAAGGAGAAATGTGGAATGCCCTGAAGGAAGTTCTTTCGCGTAAGGCAAAACAAGGTGTGGATGTCAGACTTTTAGTGGATGGAATGTGTGCCATTAACCAATTGCCGCGAAGCTTTCCGACAGAAATGAAAAAACTGGGGATAGATACACGTGTTTTCATGCCGGTAATGCCCGTATTATCCACATACCAGAATAATAGAGATCATAGAAAAATTTTTGTGATAGACGGAAAAATTGCATATAATGGTGGAATTAATATTGCGGATGAATATATCAATGCAAAGGCGTTGTACGGGCATTGGAAGGATACAGCAGTGAAATTATGCGGAGATGCTGTAAAAACTTTTACCGTAATGTTTTTGCAGTTATGGTATGTAGCAGATAGACGTACTTCCAGAGGAATTTATGCGCCGGGAGAGTATGAAGAGTACTTAAAGACAGAGGAAAGTGATTTGGAAGTTTTCCAAGATGGATATGTTTTACCGTATGGAGATGGACCGCATACGAATCATAGACTTGCGGAAAATGTATATCTGGATATTTTGAATCGTGCAGATAAGTATGTGCACATCATGACACCGTATTTTATTAATGATCATGAGATGCTTTGCGCATTTAAGTATGCTGCAGAAAGAGGTGTAGATGTAAAAATTATTTTGCCGCATATTCCGGATAAATGGTTTGCATATGATGTGGCAAGAACCTATTATCCGATGCTGCTCAGGGCCGGAGTGAAGGTTTACGAGTATGAGCCGGGATTTATCCATGCAAAAAATGTAGTATGTGATGATGACAGAGCAGTTGTCGGTTCTATCAATTTTGATTTTAGAAGCTTGTATCATCATTACGAATGTGCAACTTTGTTTAGTGGTTGTGAAGTTGTTTTGGAGGTAGAAAAAGATTTTCAGGAAACTTTGGAAAAATGTATTGAAGTAACAATGGATTATTACAAACAGATTCCGGTATGGAAGAGGTTTGCGGGACATGTGTTGAAATTATTTGCCCCGTTGTTATAAGGGGTTGTAAGCAAATAAATTTATAAAGGAAAGATATATGAAAACAAATCAAAACAGGTGCAAAATTGCACCTGTTTCTTTTGTTGCGCGTATGCGCAAGATATGGAGAGAACACTAACCCATCATGACCTCAACCTGATAATGTTGTTTTCCCTTTTCATAAGGAATAACGTGGCCGTCTATCGGTTTGCCGTCAACGATGATGGATCGGATTCCTTTCTGAATATTATCCGGATTTTTCACCGTAATGTCGTAGGTTCCTTCTCTGAACTGTCTTGTGATAGTAAAATCACCAAATCCAGATGGTACACACGGATTAATACTTAATCCCTTGTGTGTAGGATATACACCCAGGATGTACTGACTGATGTTACAGAAGGTCCATGCAGCAGTACCTGTAAGCCAGCTGTTCTTACCTTCGCCGTGGAAGACAGCGTCCTTGCCGGCTACCATCTGGCAGTAAATATATGGTTCAGTACGATGAATTTCACTGATTTCTTCTACGTATGCAGGACAAGTTTTTTTGTAAATTTCAAAAGCTCTGTCACCACGTCCAAGTACGGTTTCAGCGATAGAAACCCAAGGATTGTTGTGGCAGAAGATACCGGCATTTTCTTTATATCCTGGTGGATAAGAAGAAATTTCACCAAGCTCTAAATGATATTCAGTGTAAGCCGGCTGAAGAATCATGATACCGTAGTCGCTATCCAGTCTTTCCTTTACGGAATCAAGAGCTTTTTCGGCAAGTCCTTCTTCAACACCAATACCTGCAAGGACACAGAAGCCTTGTGGTTCAATGAAAATCTGACCTTCCTTACATTCCTTGGAACCAACTTTATTGCTGAATGCATCATATGCACGTACGAACCATTCTCCATCCCAGCCGGACTCAAGAACAGTATCATACATTACTTTTACTTCGGCTCTTGCTCTGTCAGCTTCTGCCTGATCGCCAAGTAATTCACAAAGCTGAGCATATTCTTCGCCGTATTTTACATACATACCGGCAATGAATACGGATTCTGCAACAGGACCATCGGAAGGACCAAAGGTCTGGAAGGATTCGCCTGGATGCTTGGAGAAGCAGTTTAAGTTCAGACAGTCATTCCAGTCAGCACGTCCGATAAGTGGAAGTCCGTGAGGTCCTTTGTGGTTTGTAATAAAATCAAAGGAGCGTTTTAAGTGCTGCATCAAAGGCTCTGCAACGCTCATATCGTTATCAAATGGTACGATTTCGTTCAAAATAGAAACATCGCCTGTTTCACGTACATAAGCAGAAGTACCGGCAATAAGCCATAACGGATCATCGTTGAAGCCGGAACCAATGTCAGAATTACCTTTTTTGGTAAGTGGCTGATACTGGTGATAAGCAGAACCATCAAGGAACTGCGTGGAAGCAATGTCAATGATACGCTGTCTTGCTCTGTCCGGAATTAAATGAACAAAACCAAGCAGGTCCTGACAGGAATCTCTAAAGCCCATACCACGACCAATACCGGATTCGTAGTAAGATGCAGAACGGGACATGTTAAACGTAACCATACACTGATACTGATTCCAGATATTAACCATACGGTCTACTTTGTCGTTGTCTGATGTTACATGATACTTGGAAAGAAGAGTTTTCCAGTAGTTTTGAAGCTCTGCAAATGCGGCATCTGCTTTTTCGTCGCTGTCATAACGGGATAATAATTCAAATGCAGGTTTTTTGTTAATAATGCCATGAGCTTCCCATTTTTCTTCTTCTTTATTTTCTACATAAGCAAGTACAAATACAAAGGATTTTGTTTCGCCTGGCTGTAAAGCGAGGTCAATCTGCTGGGATGCGATTGGAGACCAGCCGCTTGCCATAGAATTGCGGCATTTACCTTCTTCTACAACCTGAGGTTCATTGGCACCACGATATGCACCAATGAAGGCATCTCTGCTTGTGTCAAAACCGTCAATCTTGCTGTTTACAGAATAAACGGCGTAGTGGTTACGGCGTTCTCTGTATTCTGTTTTATGGAAAATAGTGGAATCAACAACTTCAACTTCACCTGTACTTAAGTTACGCTGGAAGTTTTTCATATCATCATCAGCATTCCATAAACAAAATTCTACATAAGAGAATAACTGGATATTTTTTGGAGCGGATGTCGTATTTGTAATCTGAAGTTTTGTGATTTCACAGTTATCATTCATTGGAACAAAAGTCAAAAGATTTGCTTCAATTCCGTTTTTGGCACCTTTAAATTTGCTGTAGCCGATACCATGACGGCATTCATATGTATCAAGATCTGCTTTTACAGGCTGCCAGCCCGGATTCCAAATACTGTCGTTATCTTTAATATAGAAATATTTGCCGTTTCCGTCATAAGGAATATCGTTATATCGATATCTGGTTAAACGAAGAAGCTTTGCATCTTTATAAAATGTATATCCACCGCATGTATTGGAAATGAGAGAGAAGAACTCATTACATCCCAAATAATTTATCCATGGCAATGGTGTTTTAGGGGTGGTAATGACATATTCCTGATTCATGTCATCAAAATAGCCAAATTTCATAATAAATCTCCTTGTTTAAGCTGAAGGGTGAATAAAACACACTGTTTTTACGAAAAAATGTTACGAAACGATAAGTATTAAGAAAACGTTTAAGTAAATAAGTGAAAAATAAGGATACCAGACGTATCCAACTTGGATTATAGAGCATTCCATTCGGGAAATCAATAAGAAATAGCGAAAAAATGCGGAAAAATCGAAAAAAATCCAGAAAAGGTAACTGGGATTTCAAGAAAAAGATAAAAAATGAAAGAGAATAAAAGATGCGTTTGCTGCATTATATATTAAGGAA
Organism: Lachnospiraceae bacterium; assembly: GCA_015056725.1. Lineage (GTDB taxonomy): Bacteria > Bacillota > Clostridia > Lachnospirales > Lachnospiraceae > 1XD8-76. Next base: position 25,576 of record SVFS01000031.1, read on the forward strand.
AACGTTAAAGTGATATCTTGTGAAAATGTATCAATTTGCATGTTTTAAAACTGTTTAGATTTAACAAAAACGTGTAAAATGACCAAAAAAACAAAAAATCGGCTTGCAAAACTATGAAAACTGATATATAGTTAACTTACGAAAACGATTAAGTAAACGGACGCGACACAAAATCCAGCGTTGTCTGTCCATTAAAGGAAAAATAAATGGTATCAATGAAAGACATATCCGCGGCATGTGGAGTTTCGGTGGCGACAGTAAGTAAAGCGCTAAATGACCATCATGATATCGGAGAAGAAACGAAAGCACATATTAGAAAAGTTGCCCGGGAAATGGGGTATCAGCCTAACTCTATCGCGAGAGCACTTAAGACAAATAAAAGTTATAACATTGGTGTGTTGTTTGTCGATGAAGCGAGAAGTGGTCTGACACATGACTATTTTTCACATGTGCTTGATAGCTTCAAAAAGAAAGTTGAAGAGAAAGGGTATGATATTACTTTCATCAACTGCTCCAAAAAGGGAGAAAGTCAGATGACATATTTGCAAAGGTGCAGATATCGGGGATTTGACGGTGTGATTATTGCTTGCGTGGATTTTTATGATGCGGAAGTAGTAGAACTTGTACAAAGTGAAATACCGGTTGTGACAATTGACCATCTGTTTCATAATTGTACAGCGGTTATTTCAGATAATGTATTAGGAATGAAGGAACTGCTTACATATATATACGAGCAGGGACATAGAAAGGTTGCTTATATTCATGGTATTGTATCTGCGGTAACGCAGTCCCGCCTCTCCAGTTTTTACAAAACGGCAGAGGAGCTTGGACTGGAAGTTCCGGATGAATATATTAAGGAAGCAGCATATAGAGATACGAAAATGGCGGGGAAAAGAACCGAAGAATTACTGGATTTAGATGATCCGCCGACCTGTATTGTTTATCCGGATGATTTTTCTTGTTTTGGCGGGATTAATGTAATCGGAGAAAGAGGTCTTCGTATACCGGAAGATATATCCGTAGCAGGATACGATGGTATCCAGCTTGCGAGACGTATCGAGCCAACACTTACAACAATCAGGCAGGATACAGGAAGCCTTGGGGCGATAGCAGCAGAGAAGCTGATTGACCTGATTGAGAAGCCTAAAACGACAATTGTTGACCAGACAATAGTGAGTGGCAGCTTATATGTCGGAAATAGTGTTGGAAAAATATAAAATCGGCATTTGTGTCAGGGGACTGATATAAAATAAATGCAGGCTTTGCCTAGATGTACATATTAAAAAATGTACAAAAATAAAAAACGCTTTTCAAAACAAACCAAAAGGGAGGAACAAAAATGAAAAGAAAGTTACTTAGTGTATTACTCACAGTAGCAATGACAGCAACATTGTTAGTAGGCTGTGGCGGAAGCGATGCTCCTGCAGCAGCAGAAACAGCAACAGACGCACCGGCAGCAGAAGCAGAAGCAGAAGCACCGGCAGCAGAAGCAGCTCCAAGCGGAGACAACGTAATCAATTTATGGGCATTCACAGATGAAGTACCAAAAATGGTAGACAAATT
>SVFS01000116.1 GCA_015056725.1 Lachnospiraceae bacterium
TAAAAGAATACAGAAATTCCTTGAAACCGTAATGGGAACATGCTATTTTTTATGGTAATGGAAAAGTAAGGGAGTAACAGATGAAACAGATTATTTTGGCTTCGGCATCTCCGAGAAGAAAGGACTTATTGGAACAAATCGGACTTACATTTGAAGTGATTCCGAGTACTTGCGAGGAAGTGTCCCATGCAGAGCATCCGGCAGATGTGGTAATAGAGCTTTCCAAGCAGAAAGCAAAAGATGTTTGGGATAAGTTACAAGACAGACAGCAGGACGTTCTTGTAATCGGAGCAGATACGGTAGTGGCATACGAGCAGGAAATTTTAGGGAAACCAAAGGATTTTGATGATGCCAAACGGATGCTGGAGTTATTATCCGGCAAAGAACATCATGTATATACAGGAGTAACTCTTTTGTGGATTGATGCAAGCGGAAAAAGGGAGGAATACTCTTTTTACGTATGTACAGGTGTTGCGATGTACCGTATCGGAAAAGCGGAAATCATGGATTATGTTTTTTCGGGAGAACCTATGGACAAAGCAGGGGCATATGCAGTGCAAGGAAAAGGTGCTGCGTTTATTAAGTCCGTACGGGGAGAATACAGTAACGTGGTGGGATTACCTATCGGAAGACTATATCAGGAAATGAAAGCTTGGGATTTGCTTTCATAACAGAAAGGAAAGAGAGAAGAATATGAATGACTTATATGTAGAATGCCTGGTGCAAAGAAAAGCATCCGCAATAATCCATTTGGCAAAGATGGTATGTTTTATGGTGGGAATTGCGTGTATTGTATTAAATTTAATGACCGGAAATCTGTTGCTGCTGCTTGCTGCAATTGTGTTTATTGTCGGTGGATATCTGTGTATGTTGGAAGCAGATGTGGAGTATGAGTATTTATACATAGACAGAGAAATTACGATTGATAAAGTAATTGCAAAAAGTAAAAGAAAGACGAAAGCAAACTTTCAGATAGAAAAGATGGAAGTACTTGCGCCTGTAAATTCCTGGCATTTGGATACCATGAAAAACAGAAGCTTTAAAGAACTGGATTATAGCGACGGTGAAAAGGCACAGACAGATAATAAATATGTTATGATATATGAAGGTACAACAAAGGTGATTTTGTCCCCTGATAAAGCGTTTTTGGATGCAATAAAAAATGTTGCGCCAAGAAAAGTTTTTATGGATTGACATGCTAACATTTCTTTGTTAAACTTGACGAAATAAAAAACTAAAAATTGTCACAAATCACGAAACACAGGAGGAGAAAACGATGGGTCAGATTATCGGCGAAGGCATTACTTTTGATGACGTACTCTTAGTACCAAGCTATTCTAAAGTAATTCCGAATCAGGTTGATTTAACAACTTGGCTTACAAAGAAAATCAAATTGAACATTCCAATGATGAGTGCCGGAATGGATACAGTAACAGAGCACAGAATGGCAATCGCAATGGCTAGACAGGGTGGTATCGGTATCATCCATAAGAATATGTCCATCGAAGCACAGGCAGAAGAAGTTGACAAAGTAAAACGTTCTGAAAATGGTGTCATCACAGATCCATTTTCTTTATCTCCGGAACATACCTTAGCAGATGCAAATGAGCTGATGGGTAAGTTCAGAATCTCAGGTGTACCTATTACAGAAGGAAGAAAACTGGTAGGTATCATTACGAATCGTGATTTGAAATTTGAAACAGATTTCTCTAAAAAAATCAAAGAATCCATGACTTCTGAAAATTTAATTACAGCAAAAGAAGGCATTACATTAGAAGAAGCAAAAGTGATTCTTGGTAAAGCAAGAAAAGAAAAATTACCAATTGTTGATGATGATTATAATTTAGTAGGTCTTATCACAATTAAGGACATTGAAAAAGCGATTAAATATCCTCTCGCGGCTAAAGATGAACTGGGAAGACTTCTTTGCGGAGCGGGTGTAGGTATTACTGCTAACGTACTTGAAAGAGTACAGGCTCTTGTAGATGCAAAGGTTGACGTTATTGTACTTGACAGTGCACACGGACATTCTGAAAACGTACTTAGATGCCTTCGTATGATTAAAGAGAAGTTTCCGGAACTTCCTGTTATTGCAGGTAATGTGGCAACAGGAGAGGCAACAAAGGACTTAATTGAAGCAGGGGCAGATGCAGTTAAAGTAGGTATCGGACCTGGTTCTATCTGTACAACACGTATTGTAGCAGGTATCGGTGTTCCACAGGTGTCCGCGATTATGGATTGTTATGCAGTAGCAAAAGAATACGGTATTCCGATTATTGCAGACGGTGGTATTAAATATTCAGGTGATATGACAAAAGCTATCGCAGCAGGCGGTAACGTATGTATGATGGGCTCCATCTTTGCGGGCTGTGATGAATCTCCGGGAACATTTGAATTATTCCAGGGAAGAAAATATAAAGTATATCGTGGTATGGGTTCTATCGCAGCAATGGAAAACGGCTCCAAGGATCGTTACTTCCAGGCAGATGCAAAGAAACTCGTTCCGGAAGGTGTAGAAGGACGTGTGGCTTATAAAGGAACAGTAGAAGATACTGTATTCCAGCTTATGGGTGGTCTTCGTTCCGGTATGGGTTATTGTGGTACACAGACCATCGAAGAATTAAAAGAAAACGGTAAATTCGTTAAGATTTCGGCAGCAGCACTCCGTGAAAGTCATCCACATGACATTCATATTACAAAGGAAGCTCCGAACTACAGTGTAGACGATAAATAAGATATAGAAGAAAGCTCTGAAAAGGGCTTTCTTTTTGTGTATAAGAAGGGGCTTTTTGTTGCAGATGCATTAGGAATTATGTTATTATAAAAGTTATGTAAGAACATAAGAGAAAGGTAATAGATATAGTGGAAAGAAACGAACAGTCTATGTACAATGACGTGTTTGAGAATATCCATCTACAGAAAATGCAGGATAAACTTTGTCATATCGGTAAAGTTTTTGGTTGTTGTTATAACAAGACAGGACAACGGATTACAAAGTTATCCGGTCAGGAACAGGATTTGGAGTTGCTTGGCAGTTATTTTATGCAGGAGCAATGGCTTTCGTTGAGCCAAAGAATTCGTGAGAGCGAAATGGAAGAGCTTTTGGTGGAAGATACTCCATATCCATGGTTGAAGATTGCAGCTGTAGATATTAAGACAGAATTAGAATCGTCGATAGTATGGGTGTTTGCAGCTGTGCTTACAGATGAGGCAGACAACGTACCGGAATTTGTTTTCTCTACAGATAGAAAAAGCTTTTATAGTTTTTTGGACTTGGTGGTTCAGGTAAACCGCATGCTTGCGGGGCATTATGCATCCAAAGTAAGTGCAGAAGCAGAAAGCAGAAGAAATAAAAGTTCTGAACAAGAGATGAGTCAGATGTTAAGAAGGCTCAGTGCAACAACTGAAATAGTACAGCTTTTGGATCGTGATGATGCAATTGAGACTATTTACGGTGAGTTTTTGAAAATCATCGGAAAATATATGATGATTTCATCTGCTAAAATATATAAGATTACAAAAGACATGGA
>SVFS01000032.1 GCA_015056725.1 Lachnospiraceae bacterium
GGAGTAATCTTAAGAGCCATAACCTGAGCTACTAAATCTTTGTATGTTTCAGAATCTTCTGCGGAAAGGATGTTATCCCACCAACCAATGTAAGATGTACCTGTTTCCATTAAAGCTGCAGATTCTTTGTCAAGTGGAGTAAGCATAGATACGTCTGCACCTGCGATATCCCAACATGGAAGACCTGCACCCTGCTGATATCCTACGATACCGATTTTTTCACTTAAGTATTCAAGGTAAGCAACTGCTTCTGCCGGATGTTCACAGTTAGCGTTGATGTAGTAACCATCAGAGCTACCGCCGGAGAATTCTGTGATGCTACCTGCGCCAGTTTCGATTACTGGGAATGGTACACAAGTAACTTTGCCTTTTGTAGCTGCTGTATCAGCCTGGAATGCTGGATGAACCCAGTTAGCCTGGAATACCATAGCACCCTGACCAGCTGCGAAACCTTCGATCATTTCATCATAGCTCATAGACATCATGTTGTCATTGAATGCGCCTGCGTTTACTAATTCCTGTAATTTAGCTGCACCCTGGATAAATCCTTCAGAATTGAACTTGGATGTATCGCCGAATGCTTCTTCAATTGCAGCGTTGCTAGCTGTTCTTGCAGAAATAATGTCATACCAGTACATACCCGGCCATCTGTCTTTTTCACCCATAAGGATAGGTGTGTAACCTGCTGCTTTTAATTTGTCAACTGCGTCTAATAATTCTGTCCATGTTGTAGGAATCTTAGCGCCTGCATTTTCAAACATTTCTGTATTGCAGTAAAGGTTTGCAAGGAATGTGATTGTTGGAAGTGTGTAAACTTTTCCATCAAATGTACATCCATCTAATGTTCCAGGAAGAACTTTAGATTTTGTATCTGGATTTAAATAATCGTCGATTGGTAATAAATAACCAGCATCAATATATGGTTTTACAAAACTACCACCGGAGAACATATAGGAAATGTCCGGAGCTTCGCCTGCTGCGAATGCAGTTTTGATTTTTGTCTTATACTGTTCGCCTGTAACACCTTCCTGAACGATAGTAACGTTAGGATAGAGTTCTTTGAATTCTGTTACAGAATCTTCAATGATTTTTTTAACAGGGTCTGTATCTGCTACAGACTGATGCCAAATTGTAAGTGTGATTTCTTCTGCAGAAGCTTCTTCTGCTGCTGGTGCAGCTGCTTCTTCTGCTTTTGCCGGTGCTTCTGCTGCCGGAGCTTCAGCTGCTGCTGGTGCTTCTGCTGCGCCGCATCCAACTAACTGAAGTAACATAGTTGTTGCTGCTAATAATGCGAGTAACTTTTTCATTCTCTTTTTCATTGTAACCTCCTACAAAATTTCAATATTACATTAATTCAAAAGGCCTTTTTCACTTTCCTATTCTAAATAGTTACCTATGAAAAGAAAATTCATAAACTCATTTTTCTATTTCACTATTTCTTCAACTTTTTCTTCGAGTTTCACTTTTTTAATACGACTTTCATTTTTTAGTCACACGCTTACAAACATCTCATTTTTCTGTACTCGGTTACAGAGCATCCTGTCATCTTTCTAAACCAGATACTAAGATAATGCGGATCATCAATTCCGATTACACTACCGATATCACGGTCCAGCATCTGGGAATCATTTGCCAAAAGCTCCAGCATCTTCCAAAAACGTAATTCTGACATAAGCTCACTGTAAGATTTTCCTATAAAGCGTTTGAACATACGTCCGAGCAGGCTCGCGCTCATCGCGTATTTAGAAGCCAGATAATTCATGTTGATATCCTGATTTGCAAGATTATCGGAAAGATATACAATAATCTCTCTCATGGCCTGACCTCTTTCCGCATCCAAAATTAACGCTCTATCCATTGCAAGATTTGTTACTGCATTTTCAAAGCATCGCATCAAATCAGCTTCGCATCTGCAGCAGGAAAGCTTCTTTTCAAATTTTTCTACTGCCGGGGTCTGTTCCGTTTCTGTGCAAATCCGTTCAAACAACTGTTTCATTTCTGCTTTATTTATTTTTACCGGAATATCTTCCTGTATTGTTTTAAAAAGCTGTACTACAGCAGCATTTACCTTTTCCACATCCCCTTTTCTAATCATATCCATCAGCGGAGATTTTTTTATCCAATCCTCTGCCTGCATCTGACTTTGCAGAGTTTCCGTTTTCTGCTTGCTGTATTTCGCCCTCATATCTTCCAGTGTTGCTGTATACAGAGTTTTAACCCCCTCCATATTTACAACATCCTTGAAATATCCGCACTGAAAATGATAATTCCACTTCTCTGCCAGCATTTCCAACAGTACGTTATAGCACTCTTGGAAATCTTGATTTTCTCCCTGCGAAAGCAATACCAGTCTTCCCCATGGGTCTGTGACAACATAAACATTTTTATCATCTTCAAAAAACTGCTCTGTCTCTTTTACAATCTGAAGCAGACTATCCGGATTATATACCGTTTCCCCTGCCATAATAATTCCCATTTCACGCATAATCGACATGTCCGCTGCATCACACACACCGTAGCTTATCAGCTTCTGCTTCAAATTCTCATCCAAGCTGTCACTCATCAGAAGTCTTCTGATATAAGAGCTTCTAAGAAGCGGTATACTGACTTCTCTTTCCTCTACCATCTTACGATGGGACTCTTTTACCTGACGCTCTTTATAAATCTGTTGTACAAGTCTTTCAACGGATGCATTCAGTTCTTCTTTCTGTACCGGCTTCATTAAATAATCATATACCCCTGCTTTCAAGCTTCTGCGGGCATACTCAAAATCATTATACCCTGTCAGAATAATGATTTTGATATTCGGTAATATCTTGGTACATTGTTCACTAAAACTGATTCCGTCCATCCCCGGCATACAAATATCACTAATAATAATGTCCGGCCGTATTTCTTCAAGCTGCTCAATCACGCTGGCTGCATTGGAATACTCTCCTACGATGTCCAATTTCAGTTTTTCCGTATCCAATTTCATTCTTACGAGCTTTCTAATCAAAACCTCATCATCCAACAGTATTACTCTGATACTATCACTCATCCGTCTGCTCCTTCAATTTATCAATGGTAATATATAAATGTATTTCGGTATAAGAACCGCTTTTAATCTCATAATTAAATCCATCTTCATAAAGTAACCTTAGTCTCTCTATGGTTCCGCGAAGTCCAAGACTCTTACCACGTTTCGGTTCTTTATTTTCCATCAATTCAAAAATGATATCTTCAGGTACTCCATCACCGTTGTCCCGAATTAGAATATGTAATTTTTCCTCTTCGATAACGGCACTTAATGCAATTTTACCAAACTGCTCTTTTACTCTGACTCCATGCTGGAACGAATTTTCAACAAGAGGCTGGATTGTAAGTTTTGGAATCATGTAATGTTTACAGCCTTCATCCAAAAGAATGTCAAACGTAAACGAATCTTCAAAGCGGATTCGCATAATGTCTGCATAATCCTTTGCAATCTGAAATTCTTCCTCTATTGTCAGCATGTCACGTCCGCCACTTACGGATTTCCTATAAAATCCACCCAAAGCTTCTACCAGATCACAAACCTTTTTACTTTCTCCCATCATGGCAAGTGCCTGAATAGAATCTAATGTATTATATAGGAAATGTGGTTTCATCTGTTCCTGTACTTCATTCATCTCTACCTGACGGATTCTTCTTTGTTTGTCAATGGTTCCCTGAATCAACCTCTCAATCTGCTCTACCATACGGTTATAACCGTTAAACAGTACCTGGAATTCATCCAGCATCGGTTTCTTTGTAATCCGTTTAAAATTACCGCCTTCTGTTTCTTTCATGGCATGCATCAATGTCTGAATTGGTCTTGTCAGCATACTGGAAATGAAAGCAGCACTACATAAAATCAAGATTCCGATAACAAAAATAAGTGCACCGTTAAACTTTACGATTTCGCTCACATTTTCACTTTTTTCTACTTTGGAATAACGGATTATCTTCCATCCATGATTTCCGTTATGTACTCCTGCCAATAAGTATTCCTTATTACGAATCGTTATTTTTTCAAGCATCTCACACTGATTACCGGACAGCATTTTAGCATGCGTGATAATTTCCGTCTCATCCGTAAGCGTACCGCATTTCATAATGATTTCATTATTATTATTTAGTACTACTATCTGTTCTTCTTCTTCATTAATGACATCTGAGAGCATTTTCTGAAGGGATTGATATTTTAAATCTACCCCAATAATGCCTAAACTTCTAAAGTCATCCAGGCTGTTATAAGATCTGACTAATGAGATGCATCCATTCTCCTTAGAATAAGTAATTTCGATTTCGTATGCTCCATATGGTTTTTTCAAATCCTCATATTCCACATGGTCATCTTCCAGGGCATAATTCGCACCACCGCCGACGATCAGCATTTGTCCTTTTTCATCAATGAGCCATATAGACTCCACATAATCGGAAAACTGAAAAATCGAATAGATTTTCTTAATTACTTCGGACTGACCGGACACATTGGAAAGAAGGTCTCCTGTCTCCATCTGATTTTGAATCACACTATCTGCTACAAGCATCTTGGAATAGTCGTCTGAGTTTTTAATAATTGTCTCTATTGAAGTCTCCAGAGAACGCAATGTCTTTATATTTTCTTCTCCCACAATCCGTTCTTCATACTTCCCATAATGCATATTAAAAATCATTGCATATACATAAATAATCGCAAAGATTACAAGCCCAAGTGCTATAATAATTTTTCTGCTCAGTTTGTGCTTCATGCCAATCTCCTGTATCTTATCCGTTTTCCCCGGTTACTTATACATGTAGTATATTATATACATTGCATAATATCAAAAGAAAGGCAAAAATTTCTTTCTGCCCTTCTCCATTTACTAATTTAATTATGCCATATTTTCTTTTGCAACAAGATTATCTGCTCCATACATTTTACGAAGCTTTGGTTTTTCAATCTTACCGGTTGCATTTCTTGGAATTTCTGCAAAGATGATTTCTTTTGGACGTTTATAACGCGGAAGTTCTAAGCAGAACTCTTCAATTTCTTCTTTGGTACAAGTCATGCCTTCTTTTACTTCAATAATGGCTGCTGTCTTTTCACCAAGTCGTCTGTCAGAAAGACCGATTACCGCAACGTCTCTGATTTTATCAAATTTACGCATGAAATCTTCAATCTGTACCGGATAAATATTTTCACCACCGCTGACAATAACATCTTTCTTACGGTCTACGAGGAAGATAAAGCCATCCGGATCCAGCATAGCCATATCTCCTGTAAAGAGCCAGCCGTCTTTGATTGTTTCAGCAGTTGCTTTTTCATCATTATAATAGCATGTCATCACGCCCGGACCTTTTACGCAAAGCTCACCGACCTCGCCATGCGGCACTTCTACACCGTCAGGGTCTACAATCTTACATTCCCAGCGATAGCCCGGCACACCGATTGCACCAACTTTATGTATATTTTCCATACCAAGATGTACGCAGCCCGGACCTGTGGATTCAGACAGACCATAGTTTGTATCATAATCATGATTTGGGAAATATGCTTTCCAACGTTTAATTAAAGATGGCGGTACAGGCTGTGCACCAATATGCATCAGTCTCCATTTGGATAAGTCATAATCTTCCAGCTTCAAATCGCCTCTGTCAAGTCCGTCCAAAATGTCCTGCGCCCAAGGTACAAGAAGCCATACGATAGAACACTGTTCGCTGGATGCTGCGGATAAAATAGTCTCCGGTTTTGCACCCTTTAATAAAACTGCTTTGCTTCCCGCTACAAGGCTTCCCATCCAGTGGAACTTAGCTCCTGTATGATAAAGCGGTGGAATGCAGAGGAAATTATCATCACGACCTGTTGCATGATGCTTCTGCTCCATCTCTGCCGCCTGTGTCAAGCTCTGATGCTTATGTAAAATCGCCTTTGGAAATCCTGTTGTACCGGATGAAAAATAAATAGCGCCGAAATCATCCTCTGTAATTTCAATTTCAGGGCTCTTGCTGGAGCAGTCTGCTACAAGCTCTAAATAGCTTTCTGCAAAGCTTGGACAGTTATCTCCCACATAAATAAGAAGACGTCCTTTGCTGAGTCTGTGTGCATTCGCTTCAATACGTCCAATGAACTGCGGACCAAACACAATCATGTCAACTTCTGCAAGCTCTGCACAATATAAAATTTCATCTGCATCATATCGGAAGTTAAACGGTACTGCAATCGCACCTGTTTTTAATACTCCAAAATAAATCGGAAGCCATTCCAAGCTGTTGTACATAATAATGGCAACTTTATCGCCTTTTTTAATACCTCTTCCAAGAAGCATATTGGCAAATCTGTTTGCTTTTTCATTAAAGACACTCCATGTAATCTCTCTACGATATGGTTCATGTCTTGTCGGCTCAATTAATTCAAATTCTTTCCAGGTTGTTCTTCTTGTATCTTCTTCCTCCGGATTCAGTTCAACTAACGCAATTTCATCCGGATATAATCTGGCATTTCTCTCCAGGTATTCCATTACAGGCATGGTGTTTTCCTCACATTTCTTTTTATTTCAATTTCGTGATTATTTTTAATACTTCTCATTTTATATCTTTGTCACTTCAACGCTTTAAAGCGTCCTAACATAACTTACCACAATTATACTCTTTCGTCAAATAAGATTTTATGAATACAAAAATAAAGGCTTTCTCTGCTCATAACAGAAAAAGCCTTTTAGCTCATTTATTATACCAATACCTTCGCAAGGAAATCTTTTAATCTCGGATGTTTTGGATTTCCGAAAAATTCTTCCGGGGTTCCTTCCTCCTGAATATTTCCTTCGTCAATAAATACGATTCGTGTACCAACTTCTTTGGCAAAGCCCATTTCATGAGTTACTACCGCCATCGTCATCCCGGATTTAGCAAGCTCTTTCATGAGTTCTAAAACTTCTCCTACCATCTCAGGGTCAAGGGCGGAAGTCGGTTCATCAAAAAGCATTACATCCGGATTCATTGCAAGAGAACGTGCAATTGCAATACGCTGTTTCTGTCCGCCTGAAAGCTGGCTTGGATATGCATCTGCCTTATCCGGAAGTCCTACTCTTTCTAATAATTCCATTGCTTTTTTGTCGGCTTCCTCCTGACTCATTCCGAGTAATTTCACAGGGCCGATTGTAATGTTTTTCTTCACTGTCATATGTGGAAACAGATTAAACTGCTGGAATACCATTCCCATCTTCTGACGAAGCTGATTCACATTACATTTGCTGTCATTGATTTTATTTCCCTCAAAATAAATCTCGCCGCCGGTTGGTTCTTCCAAAAGATTTAAGCAACGAAGAAACGTGGATTTACCGGAACCGGATGGACCGATAATTACGAGAACTTCACCTGCTTTGATTTCCGTAGAAATACCATTTAACACGTGAATATCTCCAAATGATTTCTCTAAATTATTGATTTCAAATAATGTTCTATTATCGTTCACTTGCACGTAATCTCCTTTCCAGACGGTTTACAAATGCAGTTAAAAGCATAACGATTACAAGATAAATAATCGCAACTGCAATGAGTGGGAAAAACGCCTCGTATGTACGGCTTCGGATAATATCGCCACCACGTGTTAAATCCATCAAACCAATGTAACCACAGATAGATGTTTCTTTCAAAAGTACAATAAATTCATTAACTAATGCAGGAAGGACATTTTTAAATGCCTGTGGCATAATTATATACCACATTGTCTGCGGATAGTTAAATCCAAGACTTCGACCTGCTTCCATCTGTCCGTTATCTACTGACATGATACCGGAACGAACAATCTCTGCTACGTATGCACCGGAGTTAATACCGAATGTCATGACCGCAACAAATACCTTATTGTTGGATAAGACAAATACTACGTAAAACATGATAAGAAGCTGAATCATTGCCGGTGTACCACGGATAATCGTAAGATATACCCTACAGATTACATCCAATATTTTTAATTTTCCTGTCTTATCTGCTGTGGAGCGTATAATCGCCACCAGAAAGCCTAAAACAATACCTATTAATGCTGCAAAAATGGTAATGGTAAAGGTAGTTCCCAAGCCCTCTACCAAATACATATAGCGGTCTTCTTCAATAAAGTTTTGGATAAACTTATCTCTAATGCTCACGTTTTTTCCTCCGGTAACAAAGTCCGAGACTGCTACATCTCGGACTTTGACTAATCATAAACCTATTTTACAATTACCCTTACAAATTACTTTCTAACAATAATAACCTGTGTTGCTGTTGTATATGGATTTGTAAAGTCAATGTTTTTCAAACGATCTTCTGTAACTGTCATACCTGCTACGCCGATATCTGCTTTGCCGGACTGTACTGCTGTAATAATGGAATCAAATTCCATATCTTCAATCTGAAGTTCCATTCCTAACTTATCAGCTACTGCCTGTGCCATATCTGCATCGATACCGACAATTTTATCACCTTCATAAAATTCATATGGTTCAAAAGCAGCATTTGTAGCCATAACAAGTGCGCCGTTAGAACGGTCAACATCTGCCGGAGATTCATACTGGAATTTACCCTTTGTATCATCACCTATGTAGTTAGAAATAATTTTGTCTAATGTACCATCTGCTTTCAACTCATCCAGTGCTGTGTTGATTGCTGCTGTTAAATCCGCATTTTCTTTTGCTACGCAGATAGCATATTCTTCCAATGCAAATTCTTCATCTAAGATTGTTAAATCATCATTCTTGTCAACGAATGCTTTTGCCGGCTGTTCGTCAATGATTACACAATCAATTTTACCCTGTTTTAATGCCTGAACAGCATCGTTACCTTTGTTATAACGTTCGATTGTAGAGCCTTCTGCTTCATAATCAGATGCATAGATATCACCTGTTGTACCAAGCTGTACGCCGATAGTTTTTCCCGGTAAATCCTCTACAGAAAATACGGTGTTTTCTGCTTTTTTGCCTCCACATGCTACTAAGGAAAGCGCTGTTACAACTGCTAATAAAGTTGCCATAAATTTTTTCATATTCATTTCCTCCTGATTTCTTGTTTTCTTTATGCATGATATGCACAATGCGAATGTCGCGTAAATACTGGGTTATTATAGCACACCCCTAATTCAAAACACAAGGCATTGCCCTGTTTTTATGCACGTACATGCATATTATTAGTATTTCTCAATTCGCTTTCTTGTTTCCTTTAATTCATTTTTACTATCTATTCTGTCACTGATAAAGGTTTCAAATATGTATGCAAAAACAGCGGTTGCCGGAATAGCGAGCATAATTCCCCAGAATCCGAAGATTCTTCCGCCTACAATAATCATGATCAAAATCCATACAGACGGAACGCCAAATGTATTTCCATAAAGCTTTGGCTTAATTACATATCCGTCTATTGTCTGTAAAATCAATGTGAAAATAACAAACCAAAGTACATACCAGGGATTTACAAGCAATAAAACAAAGCTGCCTATCGCACATCCGACAATCGGACCAAAGGTAGGTGCCAAGTTACAAACTGCTACTGCCACCGATACAAGCAGAGGATACGGCATCCCTACAATCAGCATAAAAATGCTGTTTGTCACTCCCACAATTAATGCATCTAATAAACTACTGCCGATATAGTGCACTAAAATGACATAACATTTTCTTGTGAAATCATGTACATCCGTATACAGTTTTTCCGGCATCATTGCTTTAAATAATCTTCTGGAGCTGTCTCTTAAACGGTCCTTATCCATCAGGAAATACACTGCCAGAATAAATCCTACAACACCATTAAACACACTCACGCCAATGGAATACGAAAAATCAACAATCTGACCAATGTTTTTACTAATATAATTCGCTATCCATTTAATAATTTCCCCACCAAGCTCGGTAAAGCTTGATACATCCAGTCCAAACATCTGCGCATATTCACTGATGTCCTTGGATAAAACATAGAGGGTTTCTTCATACACTGCCCAATTTGATGCAATACTTACAATACTGTTTATTACCTGCGGAATAATTGCTAATACAAGAAGTGTCACAATAGCAAGCATCATTATGGATGTCAGTATCATGGACACCATTTTTCTTATAACTTCTTTCTGAATTCCCTTTAAAATTGTTCTTTGAAAAAACATGAAAATCGGATTTAAAACCATTGCAAGCACCAGCCCTAAAATTACCGGCATCAGATAAGAAAAAATTGTTCCTAAAAACAGGAAAAACTTACCGATATTTACCAGTGCAAGGTACAATACTACTGCCGAACATGTCGCTATCGTATACGCCACCCATTTCTTTTCAAGCATGTTTTTGTTGAATTTCATATATTCGTTCTCCTTAGCTTTATTTCCCCAAAAGCCTCTTCTATCTTAGCCCAAAGCACTATTCCATATCATCTTCCGGAATCGTACATTCCTGCATTGTTTTAAACCCAATTTCATTTAATAAGTACGGTGTATTCTGATATACATAATAATTAAGCCAGTTGCTGTATAACGTATTACAGTGGGAACGCCATTGCAGCATCGGTCTTCTTGTGCAATCATTTTCCGGATAGTAATTAAACGGTACATGAATCTGAAGTCCCCTATTCATATCACGTACATATTCATTATGTAAGGTCTGTCTGTCATACTCCGGATGTCCCTGTACGAAAATCTGTCTTCCGTCTCTGGAAATAGCAAGAAATACTCCTGCTTCATCAGAATCTGCAAGAACCTTTAGTTTTTTACACGCTTTAATCTGATCTGCCGGTGTCTCTGTATGACGACTGTGCGGTGCATAGAAAATATCATCAAAGCCTCTGACAAGCGGTACTTTTCTATTGGATACTCTGTGTGCATACACGCCAAAAAGCTTTTCGGATAATTCCTGCTTTGGCAATCCGTAGTGATGATACAGTGCAGCCTGTGAGCCCCAGCAGATATGCAGCGTGCTCGTAACATGTTCCTTTGTCCAGTCCATGATTTCACATAATTCCTGCCAGTAATCCACTTCCTCAAAAGCGAGATGCTCTACCGGTGCACCTGTAATAATCATACCGTCAAAGGTTCTGTCCTTCACATCATCCATTGTCTGATAAAACGCATTTAAATGATTTGCAGAGGTATTAATGGACTCATGACTTTTTACTGTCAAAAATGTCACATCAACCTGCAACGGTGTATTGGAAAACGCTCTCAGTATTTGCAGCTCCGTGTCCTGTTTCACAGGCATCAGATTTAAGATACAAACCTGAAGCGGTCTGATTTCCTGCATGGATGCTCTTCTTTCGTCCATTACAAATATATTCTCATTCTCAAGTATTCCTTTTGCAGGTAAATCATTCTGAATTCTAATCGGCATGTTGTTAGTTTCCTTTCAAATAACGTTCCATAAAAGTATCTTCCGTTACAATTTCAACTCCAAGCTCTTTTGCTTTCTTATTTTTGGAGGAGGAAGATGTAATATCATTATTAATTAACAGCGTTGTTTTACCGGTTACGCTTCCGGTCACTTTGCCACCCTTTTGTTCTATGATTTCTTTTAACGCATCACGGTTTGCAAAATGGTTCAGGCTGCCGGTAATGACAAAGCTCATTCCCTTTAGGGATTCATCCCCTGATACTGTCTGCTTTTCGATGGTAAGCTCTTCCAGTAAATTTCTAACCCTGGTAAGATTTTTTGTATCCGCAAAGTAAGATACAAATGCATCTGCAAGCACAAATCCGATACCATCGATTTCCGATAACTGTTCTGTATCTGCTTCCAGCATTTTATCAAAGTCCTGATCAAAATACTTGCAGATAAGCTTTGCTCCCGCAAGACCGATGCCGATAATTCCAAGACTGTATATCAGTTTCGGAAGTGTCGTAGCCCGTGCCTTTTCGATGCTTGCTATCAGATTTTGGTAGGACTTTTCACCAAAGCCCTCCATCGTCGTTATGGCATCTTTATATCTGTCCAAATGGAAAATATCCGTATATTCCTGGATAAAGCCCTTGGCAATAAATTTTTCAAGAGTAGCTTCTGATAAACCTTCTATATTTAGTGCATCACGACTTACGAAATGTGCAAACGCCTTTATCTTCTTCGCTGCACAATCCGGATTTACACAATATAAAGAAGCCGCATCATTCACCTGACGCTCCTGCGTCATTTCTCCGCATGCAGGGCATGTACACGGTATATCAATTCTTCCACTTTTTGTCAAATTTTCTGCAATCTGCGGAATAATCATATTGGCTTTATAAACAGTAATCATATCTCCGATTCCCAGCTGTAAGCTGCGCATAATACTTAAATTATGCACCGATGCTCTGCTGACGGTAGTTCCTTCCAATTCAACCGGCTCAAAAATTGCCACCGGATTAATCAGACCGGTTCTGCTCGGACTCCATTCGATTTCCAGAAGCTTCGTTTCTTTTATTTCATCTGCCCATTTAAATGCAATCGCATTCCGTGGGAATTTCGATGTCATTCCAAGAGATTCTCCGTACGCGATATCATCATACATAAGCACCAGACCATCTGACGGAATATCATAATCTTTGATTTCTCTTTCAAATGCTTCTATCGCATCTAAAATCGTATCTCGGTTAACCACTTTATAGTCTACTACATTAAATCCCTGACTTTGCAGGAATTCAAATTCTTTCTTTCGGCTATTTTCAAAATCAATACCTTCTGCTTTTACAAGTGCAAATGCAAATAGCTGTACATTTCGCTGTGCGGTCACTTCATTGTTAAGCTGTCTGACAGAGCCGCTGCAAAGATTTCTTGGATTTTTATATTTGGCATCTGCATCACCTATTTCTGCATTGATTTTTTCAAAATCCGAGTAACTGATTACGGCTTCCCCTCTTAAAATCAGTTCTCCCTTAAATCCAATCTGCAATGGAAGATTCATAAAAAATCTGGCATTTTCGGTAACTACTTCGCCCACTTCGCCATTTCCGCGTGTAACAGCATTTGCAAGCCTGCCATCTTTATAAGTAAGTACAATTGTAAGACCGTCCAATTTCCAGCTAAGAAGTGCTTCTTTATCCAAAAGCCATTCCTGCAATTCTTCTCTGCTTTTGGTTTTTCCAAGTGAAAGCATAGGTTTTTCATGAGCCTGCTTCGGCAATTCCTTTACTGAGCCGTATCCAACCGTAACCGTCGGGCTACCGGCAAGAATCACTCCGGTTTCCTTTTCCAATGCTTCCAGTTCATCATACAGCCTATCATATTCATAATTGCTCATGATCTCACGATTTTCTGCATAATATGCCTTGGATGCCTGATTTAATATTTTTACTAATTCCTTCATGCGGGAATGTTTTGCCTGTTCCATCTTTTTCCTACTTTTCTATCTTTTTATACCTGCCAGACGGTACAACGTTTCAAGTTCTACGCCTGTAATCTCACGCCATTTATCGGGCTGTAAATCCAGCTCAATATTCATAATCCGTATACGCTTCAATGCCTGAACCTGATATCCAAGTACTTTACACATTCTACGTATCTGTCTGTTTACTCCCTGCGTTAAAATAATGGAAAATGTATATTTTCCGATTTTTTTCACCTCGCACGGTCTCGTTGTAATGTCTAATTCTTTTAAATAAACTCCCTGTGACATTTTTCCCAGAAAGTCATCTGTTATTTCTTTATTTACCTTTACAATGTATTCCTTTTCATGACCATTTGCGCCCTTCATCATGGCATGAATCAAATTCCCGTCATTTGTCAAAATCATGAGACCTTCTGATTCTTTATCCAATCTCCCCGCATAGGTCAGGCGGATGGGATATTTAATTCTGTCCATTATCAGCTTTTCTGCATGTGCATCACGTTCGGAACAGGTAATTCCCACCGGCTTATAATACGCAAGTACAACGGTCTTTTGCTTTCCTGCCAGTACCTTTCCACGAACTGCAATGCATTCTTCTCCCGTTACGGTCTGTCCCATTTGGGCAACATTTCCATCAATGGTCACAACACCCTTTTGAATCAGCACATCTGCATCGCGTCTTGAACAGACTCCGCAGGAAGCCAAAAATTTATTCAAACGAATTTGCTCTTTCATTCTCTTATCATTTTCCTAATTCTAAAATCATCAAACTTATAACTTTTTAAGCAAACCTTCCATATCTTCATTACTGCCGATTACCATCAAATGCTCTTCTTCCGTAAATATATGCTTTGCATCCGGTAAAAGCTTCGTTTCTTCTCCTACCTTAATACCAATAATGCTGGCATTGTATTTCGCCCGGAAATTCACTTCCATAATGGATTTTCCAATCCATTCTTTCAATGTTGGAATCTCATAAATGGAATAATCATCTGTAAGCTCAATATAATCAAATACATTATTTGCACTAAATTTTACTGCTACCTTTTCAGCAATGTCTCTATCCGGATAGATAACCTCATCTGCTCCGTTTCGAAGTAAAAACTTCGCATGGATATCCCTTGTGGCTTTGCTTACTACATATTTTGCCCCCAATTCTTTTAACAGACTGGTTATCTCAAGTGAGCTCTGGAAATTTGTCCCGATACATACAAAGCATACATCAAAATTATTAACGCCAAGACTTTTCAATACTTCAACCTTCGTACAATCTCCGATTTTAGCACTTGTTACCGTAGATAGTAAATCTTCCATTACCTCTTGATTATTATCCATAATCATAACTTCATTTCCAAGATTTATTAAATCATTACACAAATGATGTCCGAATCTTCCCATTCCTATAATCAATACTGACTTCATATCATTTTTCTCCTTTACCCTACTGATACATCCACCTTAGGCAGCTGTACCTTCGGCGTCATTTTTCCTTCTGCAAACACAAGTGCAAATGTCATACTTCCTATTCGTCCGGCATACATCAGCAAAATAATGATAATTCTTGAAATATCGGACAAATCTCTGGTAATTCCTGTTGTCATACCTACTGTTCCGTTTGCAGAAAATACCTCGAAAAGAACATCCCGCATCGGAAGTTTTTGTAACGCACATATCGCTATTGCCGCAATTATCGCAAGTGACAAATTCAACATAAAAACCGTAATGGATTTCTTAATCGTTTCATCACTCAAACATCTTCCGAATACATTAGCCCCCTTTGTCTGTTTCAAATTGGATAAGACATAGATTACAATAACTGCTATGGTCGTTGTCTTAATACCGCCTGCGGTAGACCCCGGACTTCCTCCGATAAACATAAGTATTTCTGTAAGTAAAATGGAAGAATCCTTCATCGCCGCTGTATCAACCGTATTAAATCCTGCTGTTCTTGCTGTGACAGAGCCAAAGAAGGATGCCAATATTTTCCCTTTTACCGATAAATCTGCCAGTACATTATCTGCTTCCAATACATAGAACAGTACAGCACCGCCAAATATCAGAATTGCTGTTGTGGATATTACCAGCTTCGTCGAAAACTGATACTTTCGGAAATGATGCTTATTTGCGGAAATATCATCCCATACAACAAATCCGATACCACCGATGATAATCAGCAGCATAATAGGAACATTCAGCATAATGCTGTCCACTTCATATACAAAGGAACTATACTGCTCACGATATCCCATTAAATCAAATCCCGCATTACAAAATGCTGATATTGCGTGGAATACACTATAATAAATTCCTTTCGGAACACCTAGCTTGGGTATAAAATGGAACATTAAACAAACGGCACCCAGCCCTTCTATCAGAAGCGTCCCTTTTATCACCTTTCGAATCAGGCGAACAATGCCTCCAAGCTGTAAACTGTTAATAGATTCCTGTAAAAGATTCCTGGATTTTAATGTGATATTTTTTTTGAATAAAATGGCAAATAATACTGCCATTGTAATAACACCAAGTCCTCCGATTTGGATTAATGTTATGATAACCATTTGGCCAAACGTAGACCAATGCGTATACGTATCTACTACTACAAGTCCTGTCACACAGGATGCACTTGTTGCTGTAAATAATGCCGTCAGAAAATCCGTTGGAGTCCCCGTCCTGGATGCTATCGGCAGCATCAATAAGCCTGCTCCTACCAGAATAATCAGCAAAAAGCTTAATGCAATTGTCTGTGTCTTCGTAAGTCCATTTTTATTCCGTCGATTTTTTCTCATACAATTCCTTGCCTAAATGTCTTTTATCCAGCAGCGTCTTCTCTTATGTTCTTCCACATCAAAGAACTTCCACATTGCCTGAACCTGCTTGTTTTCTTCCAGTTCCGGACCTGTTTCTGCATATTTAATTCCGGCAGATAATGCTGTGGTAACCATAGAATCCATCAGTACTGCTGTAAGACCCTTGTCCTTCCATTTAGGCATTACTCCTACCAGATACAAATCCAGCACTTCCGTTTTACGATATGGTGCAAGTAATAAATCAATAAACCCAAACGGCAGTAGTCTTCCATTATGCTTTTTCACCGCATTATTCATGCTTGGCATAGCCAGTCCGAAGCCTGCAATTTCATTATTTTCGTCATAAATCAGTTTAACGTAATTTGGATTTACCAGAATAATAAACTGATCGTAATATTTCTTTATAAGTCCCGGTGTTAATTCTACCGTTCCATATAAATCTTCATATGCCACATTTAACAGTTTGAAAATATCCTTAATATACGGAGCTAACTGTTTACGCTTCTTCGGTTCAATTAAAGTCAGCTTGAATTTCTTTAATACCATCTGGCTTAATTTATTCATCTTTTCAAGCGGCTTTTCCGGCATCATAATGCGCTTTTCCACCCAGTCTACACTCTTTGTATAGCCAAGTGTTTCCATATGTTCTTTGTAATATGGTGCATTATAAATCGTAATCAGCATACCCGGTTTATCATAACCTTCTATCAGCATACCTTCCTGATCCATATCACAAAAGCCGATTGGCCCCTGAATCTGATTCATGCCTTTTGATTTTCCCCATTCTTCCACAGCCGTAAACAATGCCTGTGAAACAGACGTATCATCTACAAAGTCTACACGACTGAAACGGACGCGACTGCGCTCCCATTTCTCGTTTGCCGCTTTATTAATAATGCCGGCGATTCTTCCAACCGGCTTCTTTTCGCCTTCATAATATGCCAAAAACTGAATCGTTTCACAAAATTCATATGCCGGATTCTTTTTCGGTATAAACGTATCGTATTCATCCGATACAATATCCGGAATTGCATTTGGATTATCTGCGTAAAAATCTGCATTAAAACAGGCAAACGCTCTTCTTTCTTTCGCGCTTACCACTTCTTTTACAATTACTCTTTTTGTATTTTTCATATTTATCCCCCGTATGGAATTGTTATTCCTATCCTATTTTAGTATAAAAAGCTTTTTCTGTCATTTAAAATCTCATCGAATGTATAATTCTTTTTTTCTTTGCAATACTAACTATATCAGTATAAAAAATCAAACATTTTGCAAAAAAATTCATAAGGAAAGAGACTCATGAAAGAATTAGTATTTACAAAATTACCATATGGTTTATATCTCATTGCAACACGTCTTGGAGGGGAAATGGATGCCTGTCTTTGCAATACGGTATCTCAAATCACACATCTGCCAAACCGTATTGTATTTTCCCTTGAAAAAACGGAAAATGTACACCGGCTTCTTTTGGAAAACAAAAAAGCCGTTATCAGTATTTTATCGACAAGAACGGACGATACTGCTCTTACACATTTTTCTTCCTCGTCAGAAGAAAAAAACAAATTCCGTACAGATTCCAATGACTATCCTTATGCCCTGACAGTAGAAGGCATTCCTTATTTAATGAAACATGCAAATGCCTATATCTGCTGTCAGATTATCAGCAGCATCGATTTAGGTACACATACTTTATTTATTGCCGAATGTACCGATGGTGATGTACTACATGATGACAGTTCCTATTTGTATTATCATTCCGAATTGTATCTAGAAAAAAAATCATCCTCGCCATCTACAGATGCCGGGATGATTTAAATACATTATTTTTTCTTTTGATTTATTACTTCATTGAAACGATTGCTTCGTTTCTTTAAGTTCAAACGCTCTTTCCTTTGAATATATTTTGAAACAGAAGGATTTTCTCCTGAAAATCTACAACCGAGTAATATTCTGTTTTCATCTATTTCTTCTTTTCGTACAATAATACTGCTTACCTGAAACTCCGATTCCAATTCCTTATCATAAAAATATATATTTGCCAGGGAACCTATTTTTACCTCCGCATGATCACGCGGAACAATAAGCCCTACACCACTGGAACTGATATCTTTAACGATAATTTCTATTGCATCTTTCGAAATTCCGAATCGCACTTTTCCGTCAAGTCCAAGCCAAATACGAAAATGCTCTCTTCTATTGACTGCTTTTCCTTTTTCATTACATATCAGAACAAGATATTTGTCCCCATTTCTTAATGTAGCCATATACGGAACAACATTTTTCCATTCGTATAATTGTTCCTCTTCTTTCATGTATGCATGTAAATAATATACAATTCCTGCCGCCTGTGATAAAGAAACCACTTTACCATCTACTACAATCGGTTCTACAACAGTACAACAATTTTGTATTCTGAAATTACTGAGTTGTTTATCATCTACCCATACAGTAGTTGTACTTAATTCCAGCTTTTCTGTCCCTATAAAAGCTGTTATTTTTACTTCTATTCCGGTAGCAAGCTCATTCAGATATATCTCTTGTGCCATAAAAAATGCATCCTATTCCTTCTCTATTTTCCGAAGCCCCAATTACAAATTATTATACTATACTCCATGTATTAATACAACAAGAAAAGGCTATAAAACCCTATTTTTTTATAGCCTTTTGCACAATTCATTTCCATGAATTATGATTTACATTCTCAATCTTTCATATCTTTTATC
Organism: Lachnospiraceae bacterium; assembly: GCA_015056725.1. GTDB lineage: Bacteria > Bacillota > Clostridia > Lachnospirales > Lachnospiraceae > 1XD8-76. The sequence continues at coordinate 18,824 of SVFS01000032.1, forward strand.
TACTTCCTGCTGTATTTTTTCAACAATATCACGATATTCTTCTTTTTGCAGATGTTTTGTTCTCCCCATCATGGAAAGCCATTCCACTACCGGAATCTTTTTCCCTATTTTATCCGGTTCATAGGAAAGTGTCGTTATTCCCTGTTCTATTTCATATAGTGGGAAATAACAGCAGTTCACAGCCGCTTCTATCACTTTTCTTTCTGTTGCCGGTTTATCATTCCAGTTTAAGGGACAGGCTGAAATTGCTTTTACATAGGCTGTTCCTGTAGTTTTCGCATAATACGCTGCTTTTGCTGCTTTTTTAATAAAGTCCGTCGGATTTGATTCTGCCACCGTTGCTACATAAGGGATTCCTGTTGCCGCCATAATCTTTGGCATATCTTTATGGAAAAAGCTTTTTCCGTATTGGGTCTTTCCAATATGAGAAGTAGAGCTTCTTGCTCCAAGAGGCGTAGAATACGAAAGCTGATATCCTGTATTCATATAACCTCCATTGTCATATTCGAAAATAAGCAGTCTGTGTCCGCGAAGTGCTGTTCCGATAGCGGAACCCATACCAATATCCATTCCACCATCTCCACTAACCATTATAAAAATAATATCTCCGGGTGGGATTTCACCTTTCTGCTGTTTCCGATAGCAGATTTCCGCTACGCCGCTTAACGTAGCAGCACCGTTCTGGAACAGATTATGCAAGTATGGGATTTTGAAACTGGTTTTTGGATAAGCCGTCGTCACAATCATGCCACAGCCTGTCTGAAAAAGAAACACTACCGGATCTTCGATTCCCCGAAGAAGAAGATTCAGATTTACCGGAATTCCACAGCCCGGACACGCTCCATGTCCCGGTGCAATACGACCGGGCATAGCTGTTACCGCATTTAAAGTACCGCCTGATACTTTTAGCTTTCCTTCTTCATTTTTTTCAACCTTTGTAGCATGGATTGTTGTCATCTCTTTTGTTATCGGAGAAAACAATGCTGTTTCTTCCGCTTTGTTCTCACCTTTTGTCACGCCATAGTATGCCATATCCGGTTTTGATTCATCTTCCGCCCATGCAAGCATTTCCCATGCATCTTCTTTGAAAAAGTCTTTTCCGCCAAGTCCATATACCAGACTTTTTATATGAGCTTTGCTTCCATATCGTTGCATGGTTGCTCTTACCTCAAGAGACAGATTACCTCCTCCTGCGCCATAGCTGTCCTGCCTGTCCGCCACCAAAATATTTGTTGCCTTTCCAATCAATTCTGACAATTCTTTTGCCGGAAACGGTCTAAGCACATGTAGGGTCGCTACACCTGCCTTTTTCACTTTTTTCCGCATTTCTTCTATGGCTTCAAGCGATGTATCATAGGATGATCCTAAAAGCATCAATATACTTTCTGCATCTTCACAATAAGCCCCTTCTACTTTTCCATAGTTTCTTCCTGAAATCCCGTAATAAGAAGCAAATAACTCCGGTAATACTCTGTCAGCCTCTTTCATTGCCAAATGTAACTGGTATCGATTATTGATCAAATCCGGTTCATTCATATACGAGCCTACCGTAATCGGATGTTCCAAATCCAGGAACGGATAAGGCTCCTTTCTTTTGCCAATGTATTCCCTTACTGTTTCATCATTTTCAAAGCGATAGCATTTCCCCTTTTGATGACTTGTAAAAAAGCCGTCATATGCTACTACCACGGGAAGTCTGACCTGTTCTGCAAGCTTTAATGCAATGATATTAAAGTCATACACCTGCTGTACGGTACTTGCAAATAAAATCGGCCACCCTGCATTTAGGATATACATAATATCACTATGATCCCCCTTGATGGAAAGAGGACCCGAAACCGTTCTGCACACTACATTCATCACCATCGGATACCTTGTTCCCGACTGAACCGGAAGCTGTTCGATGGCATATAGAAGTCCATTTGCACTGGTGGCATTAATGACTCTTCCTCCTGCCACCGATGCTCCATAGCAGATACCGGCTGCACTATGCTCTCCTTCTGCCGCAATCATGACAATATCTGTTTCACCGTTGGCGCGCATGATATCTAAATTTTCTGCAATCTGAGTAGATGGTGTAATCGGATAATACCCCATCAGATCATATCCGATCTGTTTCACTGCAATAGCTGCCATTTCATTTCCCGATGCATATTCTACGACTTGTTTTTTCTTACTTTCTGTTTCAGATAAATTACTTTTGATAGCCTCCGTCATCCTTACACCTCTCCTCCTTCCATACGTTTTTCTGTCAAATAAGATTCTGATGTGATATAACCGTCCGGGCCTGCCTCTTCATAATACGCCGGCATTATGAGCAGTTCCTGATTCGGCAAAAAGTATGGTTTCTCAGGATGTTCTGCTTCAACACCTCTTACCAGCGCATTCACAGGGCAGACGTCAACACAACGAAGACACCCTTTGCAGTGATAATAATCAAGACCCTGATTTACCATCATCTCCCTGCCTTTATACTCTCCCTTTGCAAACTGAAATACCATATCGGGACAAGCAGAAAAACATAAGCCACAGTTAATACATCGTTCCTTGACAAAGATCGGAATGTATCCTTGACGGGAAGGTGATAGGTCTGCAATAACTGTACTTCCAAAACGTGGATTGATTCCGCCGATTGGAGCATTATCATAGCCCCATACCTGCCCGTTATCTTGCTTACTGTCATCTGAATGCTTCACTGTTTTAGACATATCTATCACCGGTTCCGACTTTTCGTTCCCTTCTGATATTCGCGTTGTTTTTGATATTTCTGCCACTTCATCATAGCCCCGACGCATTCCATCCAAATTATTTTGTAATGCATCGGGATACTTTTTCCCTAAAGTATCTTTGCAGATGGCTTCTCCCGCATCCAAAGACTCTATCCCCATAACCTTCAGTGCTGCTCCCAGCATTACAACATTGATTCTGGAATGTGTCTCCATTGCTATACGCTGTGCCTCCAGACCATAAAACTGTCCCCTTCCCGGTATTGCAGTTTTCTTTTTCAAATCCTCTAAAAACGGTATCAGCTCCTGTCCGGGCTCTAACGCGATAATGACAGATGTCTTTTCATTACAGCCTTTCCAGACTGAAGCATCCTTCAAAAGTGCCTGATGGAATATCACAAGCAAATCCGGTTCTGTTACCGGATAGTGTACCCGTATTTCCTTATTTTCTTTGCAGTACCGGATAAAGCCTTTTACCGGTGTACCTGTTTTTTCCGAGCCATAGCTTGAAAAGCTGCTACTGTTTAACCCAAGATATTTTATTCCCAGTTCACCAAGCATTTTTCCGCATAAGTTTGCCCCCAGACCACCGATGCTTTCCAGACGGATTTCATAATACGCCTTCCCTGCATCTAATTTTTCGTGTATCGTCATGTCATTCCCCTTTACTTTCTATTACTGTTATTCTTCTTCCTTACGGAAATATTCTTTTCCAACGGAACACAGATGACACAGAAAATCTTCTGATAACTCTTCAAATTTTGTCCCCGGTGCAATCCCAAGCTCCGGTGCTCCAAGCTCCTCATCATATACCCATCCACAAACGTCACATACATATTTCATTATCGAATCCTCCTATATACACTTTCTAATCTATTTCTGATTTGTTACCTTTTACATCTTTTTCTCATTCTCTTTTTAACTCCTCAGCCAGTTTTTCCAATGCTGACAAACTTTCCTCATTTAAAGTGGATGTAATCCTTACAACTGTATCTGCAAAATCAATGTTTTTACAGCGTTCCAGCTTCTCTCTCATAATTTTTGCTGCCACAATTGCCCAGCTCCCATTTTCAATAAATGCCACCATACGGTTACAAAAGTTCCGCTCTGTCAAGGAACTGATAAACTCTCTCATTGGCGGAAATATTTCCGCATTGTACGTTGTGGTTGCCAGCACCAGTTTACTGTAACGATAAGCATCCGCCACAACCTTCGTCATATCCGTTCTTGCCAAGTCTCTGACCACTACCGTTTTGCAACCCTTTTCTTTTAGCTTTTCTTCCAAAAGATACACGGCCTTTCTTGTATTTCCATAGACGGATGTATAAGCAATCAGAACACCATCTTCTTCCGGTTCATAAGCAGACCAAGTCTGATAACATTTTATATATACTGCAATATTTTCTGTCAGTACCGGACCATGCAACGGACATATCGCACGGATATCATAATCCGACAATTTATGAATCAGTTTCTGTACCCACAAACCATACTTTCCTACAATCCCAAAATAATAACGCCTGGCTTCATCAAGCCATTTATCAAAGCAACCGTTTTCTTCTTCAGAAATCGCCCCAAATTTCCCAAAGGCATCTGCCGAAAACAACACCTTATCTGTACTGTCATAAGTTACAATAACCTCCGGCCAGTGAACCATCGGTGCCGTAAAAAATATCAGTTTGTGCTTTCCTAATGAAATTTTGTCTTCATCTTCTACCAATATTCTGTTCTCAACAAAATCTGTTCCGAAAAAATTTTTCATTATAGTAAATGCTTTTACTGACGCAATTAATGTGGTATCCGGATACTGACGCATAAAATTCAAAATATTTGCCGAATGGTCAGGTTCCATATGCTGAATAATTAAGTAATCCGGCTTCCGTTTGCCAAGAACTTCCTGTATCTTTCCAAGCCACTCTTTTGCAAAGCATTCATCTACCGTATCCATGACTGCAATTTTTTCATCGATAATGACATAAGAATTGTATGCCATTCCATTAGGCACCATATACATTCCTTCAAACAAATCAATGATATTATCATTTACTCCTACGTAGTGAATATCACTTGTAATGGTCATAATTGCCTCCTGATACCTTTTTTAAATACGTTTTCTTTTGTAGTGTTTTCATATTGACTTTTTTTATGCAATCAAAAAAGTATCTATAGAAAAACAAATTTTTCTATAGATACTTTTAATGCTCAAATTTTTTTCATATTAAACCGGAGTTCCTACCTCTATCAGATTTCCATCCAAATCATAAAAGCGGATTACTTTTTGTCCCCAACTATGTGTCATAAGCTTATTGACGTATTTGATTGACGGATATAATTTCTCTAACTTTTCAATAAATCCTTCTATATCTTTTTCTTCAAAATACAGTTCACAGGAATTATTTTCAGGAATAATGTCCTTTCCTAAAAAGTCTTTCCAAATCTTTTCGTCCTGAAGTACAAGCCCTTCTGTCAAAATCATATTGCCATCGTTATCAAGCACCAAGTTCAGCCCAAACAGATCATGATAAAACTGTTTAGACTTTTCTATATCTTTTACAACAATCAGAAAATTTCTTAATCGCATAGTCTCTCCTTTTATTTCCAAGGTCTTACTTTTCCTGTCCAGCCCTTCTCTTTCCAATACATTGCATCCGCCTCATTAAAGCCTTTTCTTTGAAGGAAATGCATTATATAAAACATGGCTTTTGTTTTGATTCTAGGCGTAGCATTCTCTTTTCTTCGAATAATTCTTTTTGCAAGTCTTGTCGTCTCTTTATCTATGGAAGTTTTCTTCTTATCACTTACACCCTTCCATGAAGTAGCAGCAACACCTACTCCGTACTTATATATTTTACCAATTCCCCAGAAGAACATGCTATCTGCCATGTCTTTGTTGGTCGGCTTCATGCCACCTCCGGCGGCAGTTGAAATACAAATCCCCTGCTTTCTAAACATGCTTCCTTCCGGTCTATGTACCATCCAACGATATCCATAATGATCCAGAAATGCTTTCATAGCTCCGGTCACGTGATATACATATACCGGACTCGCAAGAATAATTACATCTGCTTCAGCCATTGCTCTTGTAAGCGGTTGCAATTTGCCATAATGTGGACACTTTTCTTCACCTTCCATAAAGCACATCGTACAACCGACACAAAACTCATCAAAGTCTCTCGGCAGGAAAAATTCGGTCAGGTCACCACCTATTTTCTCTGCCAGCCAGTGTGCAATGTGATAAGTAGAGCCTTTATGACTTTGTCCATGTATGATTACTGTTTTCATTTTGATTATTCCTTTTTTCTATCTTCTTTTTTCTCTTGCCATTTTCATTCTATGTTTCATGTTCCATATCATTTCTTTGTTTTAATGACATAGCCTTCTAAAACCGCAGAAACGGTTGCTATAGAACATACTACAATGACACTGTACTCTAATGCAATAAAAGCTAGCGTCATTGGCAATAAAAACAATAATAAACCTGTCAGTTTATTCCACTTAGTATGTAAATCAATTTGTTTTTCCTTAGAGACAAGTCCTGTTATTATATTAGCGATTTTTATAATTCCAATTATTGCAATCCATATCCACAACCACTTTGGCAGCTGAATCACAGGCAATAATTTTATAAAAGCTATTATCATAAAAACCGCATCAGCAACACTATCCAGCCTCTCGCCGGATTTACTTACTGTATGCGTCAGTCTGGCAATACTTCCGTCAATCATATCGGTAACTCCGCAAAACAGATACAGAATACCAAACCAAAAAGAAAATACGGGAGCAAACATCATCAGAATGCTCCCGACTATTCGTAAACTTGTCACCACATTTGCTAAATATTTCTTCATTTCATCATTTTATAAGCAGCTTCGCCATTTGTTCCAACGCTTTACGCTCTTCTATATCATCATAAGCAACTTGCTTATCGTTAATCCCTTTCACTACATTTACTGAAAACAATCCATCTCTATTACAATAGAATAGAATTTTCTTCACACCATTTATCTTTACTCTTGCTTCTGCATTTCCCTCCGGATAGAGTTTTATCATTTGAAGTTTATCCGACGACAATGCTGCTATAAAAGAGATGTAATGTTGCTTCGTCATATCATGTTCAATACAAACATAATATTCATCTTCCACTCTTTCTATAAAAATTTTATGCTTCTCATCTGTTTCTTCTGCCTGACATGGCGTAAGAATGATACCGTGACATTGGATAACAGCTTCGCCCATACTGTGAATACTATTCCCACAAATCGGGCACACATAAAACAGGGAGCGCATCATATTGGCTGAAACGTTCACATTCCTTACTGTATTTCCCGAAATCAGCTCGGTAACGGAGATGTCAAACACCTTTGCAATCGGTTCCAGTAGAGAAATATCAGGATATCCTTTTCCTGTTTCCCATTTAGAAATTGTTTTGTCTGAAACATTAAGTTTTTCAGCAAGTTCAGCCTGTGTAAAATGATACTTTTCACGCAATTCTTTAATAATTGCTCCTGTTACATATTGATTCATTCTCATGTACCTCCTATGAGAATATCATAATCCCTGAAAGAGCCCGCTTCCACCTACGGAGAGTAGAGTCAATCTTATATCAATTAAATATCATAATGCTGTTATCCAAAAACATATTGCTGCCAAAAGCGAAAGCGGTGTCATAATATACTTTTCTTTTTTGCTTTTTGACATCCAATTCATAACTGTATTCACGGAAAGGTATACAGCCATAACAACTCCTGTTATCCTTGTTGTTCTTGGCGAAAACCATAATGATACAAAGCCACCCAATTGTAATATCACTACTACAAAATAAATCTGTAAGATTAATTGAGTTACTAATATAATTCTTAGCTTTTTAGGAAAAACTTTATACTGACCTCCCATTGTCAACTCGCCTAAAGGCAGACCGCATATTATCAAAAAAGACAATATTATTACTATCGAAAATGCTAGTGCACCTATCATTGCTACCATTATGTTGCTCCTTATTTTTATCATGGGTATGCTGTAACTCAATCGTGTCTTTTACCATAAGTACTGTACTTACTTTTTTAACTGTTCTACAAATTGGAAATTTACTTAATAGATAACTGTTTATCTCTTATCTTCAAACATGCCTCAATATGCATAATCCAATGTCTTGAAAATGGCATCTGAATCAATCCTTTTACATCTTTTCCACACCAATAATCAATTAAC
>SVFS01000033.1 GCA_015056725.1 Lachnospiraceae bacterium
TTACCCATCGTATTTGCAAGGTCGGAATTAAAACGTTCAATCATTAAATCCCATGTAATAACTCCATCGTTTTCAAATGGCATTTCATGTAATACGAAATATCTGACAGCATCTACACCAAAGAATCTGATTAAATCCTCTGCGTAAATAACGTTACCTTTGGACTTACTCATCTTACCATCACCCTGTAAAAGCCAAGGATGACCAAATACCTGTTTCGGAAGTTCTTCGCCAAGTGCCATTAAGAAAATCGGCCAATAAATTGTATGGAATCTGATAATGTCTTTACCGATAAGATGAAGATCTGCCGGCCAAAGCTGTCCATACTGCTCTGTCTTGTTTCCATCTGCATCATAGCCAATACCCGTGATGTAGTTTGTAAGCGCATCCAGCCATACATATACTACATGTCTGTCATCAAAATCTACAGGAATTCCCCATTTAAAGGATGTTCTGGATACGCAAAGATCCTGAAGTCCCGGTAAGAGGAAATTATTCATCATTTCATTTTTACGGGAAACCGGCTGAATGAATTCCGGATGTTCGTTAATATGTTTAATCAGTTTGTCCGCATATTTGCTCATTTTAAAGAAGTAAGCTTCTTCTTTTGCAGGCTTACATTCTCTGCCACAGTCCGGGCATTTTCCTTCAACTAACTGGGACTCTGTCCAGAAAGATTCACAAGGTGTACAGTACATACCTTCATACGCACCTTTGTAGATATCTCCCTGATCATATAATCTCTTGAAGATTTTCTGCACCTGTTTTTCATGATAATCATCTGTTGTTCTGATAAATTTATCATAAGATGTATTTAACGAATCGCAGATTTCCTGAATTTGTGCTGCTACACCATCTACGAATTCCTTTGGTGTCACGCCCGCTTCCTCAGCTTTCAGCTCAATCTTCTGACCGTGTTCATCTGTTCCCGTCTGGAAAAATACATCAAATCCGTCATTTCTTTTAAATCTGGCAATACTGTCTGCCAATACGATTTCATAGCTGTTTCCGATGTGTGGTTTGCCGGAAGTATATGCTATGGCTGTTGTTATATAATATTTACCTTTATTCATCATCGTTCTCCTCGTATAAAAATAATCCTAGTGAAAAGCCTATCACAGTCACTCGTCCATTGTCAAATATTACCGCCCTAAAGCATATATATAAATGACTATTTTATATTACAGGAAATTTTATACTATGTCATCTTTTCGACCACGAAAAATAATTCTCTTTTTTATCTTCCTCTTTTCTGTTTGTATTGGAATTCTCTTTTATACAAAAGACAATTTTATATACGACCATCTTTCTCGTGAAGTATTTCAAAATGAACTAAAAGACAATACGCTGTCTCTTCATTACACCTTGCGTAATCCCGAAAAATACGGTATCCGGCAAGGCGAAGCTGTACTTCCTGTCTACTCAAAAGAAAATCGGCAGGCCGTTTCTGCTGCCTGCTCCGATTATTTACAGCAGCTTGAGCATATTGACAAGTCCCGCCTCACTGCCTCGCGAAAAAGCAGTTACACCCTGGCAAAGCGCTATTTTACATTACAAAACAAGCTCAATCAATATCCTTACTACAGCGAACCGTGCACTCCCGACAGCGGTATGCAGACTACACTTCCCATTCTTTTCAGTGAATACCGATTTTATGATACCGATGATATTGAAAATTACTTGTCCCTCCTATCACAGCTGGACGAATATTTCGAAGGCTTATGTGACTTTGAAATCGAAAAAGAAGCCGCCGGCTTATTTATGTCCGATTTAAATGCACAAAAAGTCATCGATGAATGTCTAAGCTATGTGGAACTTTCCAAACACCCCGATACACATTTTCTTGTAACATCCTTTGAAGAACGCCTGAAAAAATTCCGGGAAGCATATCCGGAAAAAATTTCTAAGGAAGCCCTCTCTGATTATCTTGCAAGAAATCGCGCCATCATTGAAGAGCAGTTACCTAAAGGTTACCAAAGTCTTGCAAATACCTTTGCATCACTCAAAGGAAAGAAACCCATCAGCAGCGGACTGGGCTCCACGAAAGACGGCAAAACCTTTTACACCTTATTGTTGCGCAAAAATACCGGCTCCTATCTTTCTATGGATGCAATCGAACAGCTGCTTTTTGAGCAATTTGATTCTTTATGTCAAAGTATACGGCAAACAGACCCTCGTCAAAGTGTTGTTGCCACACCACAAATTACTGCCGAAGAAATGCTTTCTATTCTAAAAAAAGAAATGTCAGACAACTATCCTGTTTTACCACAAAATGACTTTAGCCAAACAAAACCTCTTTGCGATATAAAATATATCGATAAAGCTCTCGCCGGCTACTGTGCTCCTGCTTTTTTTCTTGTTCCGCCAATTGACGATTACGATACTAACATCATTTACATTAACCCTCAAAATAATGCTTCTGCACTTTCACTATTTACAACACTTGCTCATGAAGGATTTCCGGGCCATCTATATCAGACCGTCTACGCCCATCAGTCGCGGCTTTATTCGCCCTCCAATCCGATTCGTAGCATTTTAAGCTATGAAGGATATTGTGAGGGATGGGCATTGTATGTAGAATTGGAATCTTATAAATATGCCGAAAAATACTATTCTATTTCCGGACAGCTCCAACAGCTTTCCCGAAATTTGGATTTATGTCTTTGTGCCTTATTAGATTTCCAAATTCACTACCGGAACATGAATCCCGACCATGTGTATGCCTTCTTAAATAGTCTCGGAGTTTCCGGGAACGCTTCTGAAACACTTTATGAGTATATCGTAAATGAGCCAACTACTTATTTGAAATACTATTTAAGCTATTTAGAAATAATGTCTTTAAAAGAAACCGCACGTCAAAAATGGGGAAGCTCCTATTCTGATTATAGATTTCACAAATTTTACTTAGATGCCGGTCCTTCCGATTTTGTAACCCTGCGTGAAAATTTATAATATATTTAATGTACAGCAATAAAAGCCTTTTTATCAGACGAAATACCGTCTGACAAAAAGGCTTTTTCAACGTACATATCTTTATCATTCTTCTAACATACTATCTAAATATCCTCTGTCCCATAAAAGAATTTTCAGTTTACTTGCTGCTTCTACTGCCGGCGTTGTAAAGTATTGGTTTGTCATTACAACACCTACCATCCGTCCATAAAAATCCCTTCCTGCATACGCTTCCTGAACAGCCCTTACACCTACCGGCGTATTGTAGCATTTACACTGAAATGCATATGTAATTCCATCCTTTTCTGCCAAAATGTCTGCACCAAAATCACCGCTGCCCTTTGTCACTTCCACTTCCAGAAAACCTCTTTCCTCCAAAAGCTTTGCGCAATAATATTCAAAATCATGACCTTCCAGTTCATCCATTTCGCGATATACTTTTTTTCGATTACGTCTTGCCAGAAGCAAAATCACAACAATAAGCAATAAAATAATCAGCCCTGCAATATATAGTCCCAGCTCCTGTAATTCCATCTGATATAAGTTCACTTTTTACCTCTTTCTTTTGTCTATTTCCGCAAGCTGTTTAGACAGCGCCTTTCCAACTACATTACGTTAAGTATAAAACAATTATAAAGCTTACTGCAATACCTACAAAGGTTGCAAACAATGCCCCCGGCAGTGTCCATCGTGTCTTTTTGACCTTTGCCGCCATATAGTAAACACTCATCGTATAAAAGCAGGTTTCCGTACAGGACATAACAATAGAGGTAAATAGTCCGGTCTTTGAATCAGGTCCGTATTCTTTAAAAATATCCAGCACAAGCCCTGTTGCTGCCGATGATGAAAACAATTTAATAAACAAAAGCGGCATTACCTCATTTCCTATTCCAAACTGCTCTACAACATCTCCAAACCACGTTCCCAGCAATGTCAAAAAACCCGATGCCCGTAATACACCAACTCCCATCATAAGTCCGATTAAGGTCGGCAGAACTTGTACCACTATCTTTAATCCATCTTCGGCACCTTTTACAAACGCATCATATACATCTACTTTTTTAATTAATCCTCCGATTACGATTGCAAAAATGAGCAATGGAATAATCATCTCAGAAAGAGTTATCAGCATCTTTTCTCCCTCCTATATGCAGCCCGAATATATAATACTGCCGCAAATGTCGAGCACATCGTTGCCAAAATTGCCGGAAGAATAATCGCTGTCGGATTGTTCGAGCCATACTGACTTCTGTATGCAATCATGTTAATCGGTATCAGCTGCAGTGATGAAATATTCAAAATCAGAAAGCCACACATGGCAGATGTTGCCGTATCTTTTTTTTCGTTAAGCTTCGATAAGGACTCCATTGCAAGAAGTCCTGCCGGCGTACAGGCCCATCCAAGCCCCAAAATGTTTGCAACCAAATTCATAGAAATATGATTTCTCGAAACATGTCCTTGCGGAATGTCCGGAAAGAGAAATGTTATCACTCTATCCATTTTTCTCGTCAAAACCTTTACCAGTCCTGCTCGTTGTGCAATCTCCATTAAACCGACCCAAACTCCCATGATTCCTGCCATTGTGATACATAAGGATACGGCTGCTTCAGCATATTCCAAAGCAGCCGCTGATACAGCTTCCATATTTCCGGTAAAAAAAGCGTATACAATACCAATAAGAAGCATACCTCCCCAAATATAATTCAGCATACGTTTCTCCGTTTTTTTATTATCTTTATGCAATTCTTTTCAAAAAAAGAACTTCAAAAAACAACAAAAAACCTCTTCTACCGTTCATACGATAAAAGAGGCTTCCATTCTATTTTAGTACAAAAACCAAAATCAGATTATGCTTCAATTCCCTGTGCCTTAATGAAGTTAAGTACATCACCTACAGTTTTAATATTTTCAAGATCATCAGATGGGAATTCAATACCATATTCTTCTTCACATCTCATTACAAGTTCAAATAAATCTAAAGAATCTGCACCTAAGTCATCTTTGAAAGAAGTTTCTTCTGTGATTTCGTCCTTTGATACTGTTCCCAACTGTTCTTCAATGATTTCTGCAATTTTTTCAAGCATGTTATATATCTCCTTTTAAGAATAATTACTTTCCGGTACTGGCACCGATCTCCTTTTAATTCCTTACGCTATACAGAGTATAGACAGAGGTTTCTTTTTTGTCAACATTCTACCTATATTTTTATTTGCTATTTATCACATTTTATTTACGTTTTGCTTCTTACAACAAATTTTATTTTGTTTCGTTTCCGTTCAAGTATTGATAAATATCTCTTTTGCTTACTCCTCTGTCTTTTGCAACTGCCTTCATCGCCTGTTTTCTGTCCATTCCCTGTTCTTCATAGTTTTTCATATGTTCTTCAATAGATAATGCTTCAAATTCCTGTTGCTTTTCCTGTTCAATCACATCAAAGCTTTTTCCTTCTATTACCAGAACATACTCTCCTCTTGGCTCATTCTCTTCATAATAAGAGAGTGCCTTTAAAAACGTAGTCGGCATAACGGTTTCGAATTTTTTTGTTAGTTCACGGCAAATCGTGATTTTTCTTTCTCCCAACGCCTGGTATAGCTCTGTCAGCGTTTTAACCAGGTGATGCGGTGCTTCATACATAATAATAGTACGTGTTTCATTCTCTAAAACAGCAAGTACTTTTTGCTTTTCTTTTTTATCGCTTGGCAAAAAACCTTCAAAGCAAAATCTGCGTGTACTTAAGCCGGAAAGCGTAAGTGCTGTAATACATGCTGCCGGCCCCGGCAAAGATGTCACAACAATCCCTTCTTCCTGACACATCTGTACAAGGACTTCTCCCGGATCTGAAATTGCCGGTGTTCCCGCGTCTGTAATTAACGCAATGTTTTGACCCTCTTTCATCTTATGAATAAGAACATGTGCTTTGTCCACTTTGTTATACTCGTGGTAGCTGGTCATAGGTGTCTTTATTCCAAAATGATTCAATAATTTAATACTGTTTCGTGTATCCTCTGCTGCAATCAAATCCACTTCTGATAATGTTTCTAATACACGACTTGTCATATCCTGCAGATTGCCTATCGGCGTTGCACACAAATATAGTTTTCCTGCCATCTCCATTTTCTCCATCAATACCCATAAATATCATATATCTCACGAGTATACATTCCCGGCTTTTCATATACAATTAACGGTTTCTCTACCGTCATACGCGGTTTACCGCCACGACAGGCTTCTATCAAAACCATATTTGGCTCCTTATCCACATACGGATATACTAGCTGCATACGTTTGGGTTCCAATTTATACTGATGCAGAGTAACCATTAACTCTGCTAAGCGAAACGGTCTATGTACCAAATAAAAACGTCCTGACGGTTTCAAAAGCTTAGCCGCTGCAGATACCACATCTTCAAAATTACACAGCACTTCATGTCTTGCAATCGTCTTTGGCATATCTGCATTCTTAATTCCATGTTGCCCTATCATATAAGGCGGATTACATGTTATAACGTCAAAAGAGGCCGGCTTAAAAATTACAGCCGCCTCTTTGATATCTCCCGTAATAATATCGATTCTTTCTTCCAAATGGTTTAGCTTAACGCTTCTTTCTGCCATATCAGCACTTTCTTCTTGAATTTCCAAACCGATTATTTCCCGTATATCTGTTTTGGCTGCTAAAAGTATCGGAATAATTCCTGTTCCGGTTCCCATATCAAGCATCCTGTCACCCTTTGCATGTTCCGCAAAGCCTGACAATAATACTGCGTCCATTCCAAAGCAGAATCTGGACGGATTTTGTATGATACGATATCCGTTTCTTTGTAAATCATCAATCCGTTCGTTTTCTTTCAGAAGATTTTCGTTAATCATTAGTTATTATCCAATCCGGAAAGCTTTTCACTTTTCTCTTTTCTTTCAAGATTTTCGAGTTCTTTCAATTCCGCAAGTTCTGCACTACTTGCAGATTCCTTTTTGTTTTTATGCTTCTTCTTGAATTTCAGCTGATCCACCGGATATTCCTTTAATTCCTTTTCATCATCTGTTTCAATGAGCACCTTTACAAGCTGGCGTAATACATTTACACTATGCACTTCACCCTTTAATCCGTCATCTGTCGTAACAAAATCTCCTACATTCGGAAGCTTACGATTCAACTCCTCATAGGTTTCTTCTTCATTATTAAGACAGCACATTAATCTACCGCAGACACCCGAAATCTTTGTTGGATTTAGAGATAAATTTTGTTCCTTTGCCATCTTAATCGAAACCGGCGCAAACTCGGACAAATGCGTATGACAGCAAAGCGGTCTTCCACAAATACCGATTCCGCCTACAATTTTCGTTTCATCACGAACACCGATTTGACGAAGCTCGATTCTCGTTTTAAACACTGCCGCCAAATCTTTTACCAGCTCACGGAAATCAATTCGACCGTCAGCCGTAAAATAGAATAATACTTTATTATTATCAAATGTATATTCCGCATCAATCAGCTTCATCTCCAGCTGATGCTTCTGAATCTTTTCAAGACAAATCTTGTATGCATCCCTCTCTTTGATTTTGTTTGCCATTTCCTGCTCTAAATCTTTTTCTGTAGCCAGGCGAAGTACCGGCTTTAACGGCTGGATAATTTTATCCTCCTCTACTTCCTTTGGTGCTAAAACAACCGTACCAAACTCAATTCCTCTTGCAGTCTCTACGATAACATTATTGCCTTTTTGGATTTCAAAATCTATTGGGTCAAAATAATATATTTTCCCAGCTGTCCTAAAACGGACACCGATTACCTTTATCATCTATAAACCTCCACTAATTCTCCTGAATTGTCATAAACAACAATTCCATTGTCAGATCGAAGTTAACATTTGCCATCAATCTGCTCTTTGCTCTGTCCAGTGCTTCCAAGACTTTCTCGATGCCTTCATAAGCACTCATATTAGCCGCTTTTCTAATATACTGTATTTCTTCCTTGAAAATCAAGTGATTTACATCATTCGTAGCCTTAAACAATAGCACATCACGATACCAGATAGATAAAACATCCAAATAATCATTTACATCCATCTGATACTCATTTATTCTTTTAATCGCCTTCATTACTTCATGAAGCTCCATTCCTCTGATATTCTTAACCAGACTGAGTGCTTCATTTCGAATATTATCAAATTCTTCGCTGGATGCCAACATTTTCGCTCTGCCAATATTTCCCCTTGCAAAAGCGACACATATGTCAGCTTTGTAATCAGGTAACATCATTTCGCGTACAAGAAACTCCTTTACCTGCTCATCCTTAACAGGACGCATGTTTAATACTACACATCTACTCAAAATAGTTGGAAGAAGTGCATCCGTACTTGTTGTAAGAATAATAATAACACCATATGCCGGCGGCTCTTCCAACGTTTTCAAAATCGCATTCTGCGCCTGAACCGTCATTTTTTCGCCTTCATTCATAATGTAGACTTTATAATCACTGCTATATGGTTTAATCACAATATCATTATTAATCTGTCTTCTTACATCTTCTACACCGATAGAATTTGGCTTTTCATGAGATACATATATAATATCCGGATGATTTCCCGACAACGCCTGCTTGCAGGAATGACATTCCTCACATGTATCACCATTACCATTTTCGCATAAAAGTGCCCTTGTAAATATTTTAGCAATAAATTCTTTTCCCGAAAAACGTTCACCTTGTATGATATAAGCATGTGACACCTTTTTCTCTGCTATCGCTTTTTGAAAATGTTCTTTTATATGTTCTTGTCCAATTATTTCCTGAAATCCAGACATTCGTTCCTCCCTAATACTATCTGCATGCTCATCCCATTAGCAATGGATTGCCTTGTCAAATATTACGTAAATATGTCAAGTAATAATCCTTCTATCTCACCTATTTTACTTAAGATCATCAGATTATCCATCTCATCCTTCATCAGTTCCTGTGCCAGTTCGTCTAAATTCTGATCTATCAGACGTATAATTCCATATACTCTGTGACGACCTTTTCTATCCAAGAAATTTTCTCTTGAAAAACTATGAGAACGACTTACAATTTCGTTTAAAAAATCTTTTATAAGTCCTCTGTAGCGCTTCATATCTTTTACATCACGACGTTTACCAAGCTTTTTGCCCTGCATCGTAATATCTTCCATAAGTGCTGTAAGTCTCGCCTGTAATTCATGCTCCTGAATATGGCTTGCCAATGTAAATTTAAACGTTCCGTCTGCCTGTTTTACCTCTGATGCAGGCGCGCTTTGCGACACTTGTGTCATTTGATTCACTTTTATATCCATACCTGCACCTCCTATCCTAAATAACGGAAATCATCCATATCTTTTTTTCAAAATGCTCAATCCGTATTGTGAAATTTCTCCTCTATCAGAGTATTTCCCGCAGATAAGTCATAATCTCTGTAAAGCATCTATCCAAATCATCATTGATAAAACGCTTTTTTATGCCGGCCTCAGCAATTTTCTCTTCACTAAAGTCCTTAACATCTGCCAGATACCTTCTGCACATTTCTTCATATTGCGGAATTTCCTGTGTGCGTTCTCTATCTAATGCACGTTGTAGTCTTTCACCATCATCTAAGTCAATCAGTATTGGCACAAGCTTATTCTGCCCCAAATATTCCTTTGTCTTGGTATAGGATTCCAACGTTCCTATCATTAGATAATCATACTCATCTAGAGATAATGCCCCTTCCAAAACCGTAAAATAGCGCCATAGCCCCTGAATCGTATGATATGTTCTGTCTTCAATTACCTTTCCGGCTTGTTTCAGTTTCTGAAAACCTTCCTCATCGGTAAAATGATACTCCACACCTTCCGTTTCTCCGTCACGAATCGGTCTGGTTGTATATAGTACCACCGTATGAAATGCAATTTCCCTTTGCTCCATTATTTTTTTGTAAATGGTATCTTTTCCCGAAGAACTTCGCCCCAATAGATATACTATTTTTCCCATTTGCGTCTCCTACAATCAAGCCTCTTCCATCTTCTATCTCTTATTATACTTTTTACTCACACAATACACAAATTTTATTTTCGTCTTGCGACAAACCAAGGACATTCATTTTTTTAGTCAATGCGATTTCCAGTTGTTGGATTATCTCTTCCTCTATGATTTCTCCCGGTACTAAAACAGGTATTCCCGGTGGATACAATACAATCATTGCCCCAGCCGCTCTTCCGGCAGCACCTCCAAGCTCTATCCATTCACTTTTTTGGTTCATTGCTTCGTGATACGTCTGTGCTATCGCATTTTCAACTCTGTAAAATTCCATCTTACTTTGATTATCTTTTGCCTCTTTCGTTGCCTCCCCGATACCTTTTCTCACATCAAGTTCTTCATCAATGGCTTCCAAAGCAGTTAGTAATCGACATACACCTTCTTCTGTATCCATTGCTGTTAATATTCCTACAACATAATTAAACCCGGCCATCTCCATTTGAATATGATACTTATTCAAAAGAATTTCATATAATTCCTGCCCTGATAAATTTGTATTTTTTGTAGAAACAATTATCTTTCCCGGTTCCGCTATTTCTGTTGATACAATTTGAAGACACTTAAGCCCTTTAGAAAAATCATCTATTTCTCTGCGCAATATAAATAATCTGTCAAAAAATCTTGATCCTTCTTTTTCGAGCATCTGCATACAAGAATCAATACTTGCCATAAGAACATAAGACGGACTGCTTGTCTGATATATCTGTAAATAATTTTTCAATCGGCTCCGATTCACGAGATTTCCCTGCACATGTAATAATGCCGTCTGTGTCATTGCCGGCAACGTTTTATGCGTGCTGTTTATTACAATATCTGCTCCTTCGGATACAGCACTTTTTGGAAATCTGTCATCGAATGCAAAATGTGCCCCATGTGCTTCATCTACGATAAGGGGAATATTATAATGATGTACTATCTCTGCAATTTGTTTTACATCTGAAACCACCCCATCATATGTAGGCGATGTAACCACAACAGCATTAATATCTTTGTTCTTTTCTAATATCTTTGCAATTTCATATGGTTCGATTTTTCCTATTAAATCACGTTCTTCTATGTAAGAAGGCCATACATATTCTGCACATACCTTATTAACAGCCAAAGCATTATATACCGCTTTATGACTATTTCTGCAAATCAAAACCTTCTTATTACATTCACACACAGCAGAAATTGCACTTAACAAACCGCCTGTACTGCCATTAATCAAAAAGAAGCTTTCTTCAGCCCCATACAATCTTGCCACACGTTCTTGTGCCATCTTTAAAACACCTTCTGCATGATGAAGATTGTCAAATCCATCTATCTCTGTAATATCAATCTGATGTACTTCTTCTAATACCTCACAATTACCATCTACAGATTTTCTTTTATGGCCGGGCATATGAAACGGATAATAATCTGTCTCCTTATATTCATATAACAATTCATACAATGTTTTCACTTAAATACCTCTATCACTATCTGTATCCTAAAACACTACCTGAATAAGAAACATATACAGGGCCGTTCCGATACCTACGCTCAATAAAATATTTCTTTTCCAAACATGCAACAACACCACAATCACAACAGACAGTAATTCCGGCAAACCATATGGGCTCGTCAAAAAACTAATCCCTTTCATACAATAAATCACCAAAATCACCATAATCGCCGGCGGCAATACACGTCCTAAATAATGTATAATATCCGGAATTTCTCTTTTTCCTCCAAATAGTAAAAAAGGAAATGCCCTAAGCAATATCGTACATACTGATGCAACTACTACCATTAAGATAAAATAGCTCATACACTCCTCCATCATTTTATCTATTTCACATTACTCCCTCTTCAAGCCAACTACTCCATATCCCATTTAAACGAGCGACCCATTACCAATACACACGCTGACAAAAACAGTGCCGGAAGTAAAAATCTATCCGGTCCCAAAAGCAGTAAGGAAATTATTCCTATTATAGCACCGCAAATTGCCGGAAAATGATTTTTCATTTCCAACCATTGATTCACCACAATTACTGTAAAAAGTGCTGTCATGGAAAAATCTATTCCGGTTGTATCAAAAGTAATCAACGCTCCTACTAAAGATCCAATAATTGTTCCAATAACCCAATACGAATGATTAAATAATGTAATTAGAAAAAAACAATTATCCTCGGAAAGAGTATTCTTTTTAGATACATCTACTACCTTCAAATTACATAACACAGAATACGTTTCATCTGTCAATGCTGCAACCAAATACGGATACCTCCTTCCCTGCTTTTTATATTTATCAATAAATGATAATCCATAAAAAATATGTCTTCCATTTACAAATATCGTCATAAGCGCAACTGTAATTAATCCCGCTTTCTCCAGGAAAAGACCGATAAGGACAAATTGCATACTCCCCGCATATATAAAAATGCTACACATGCTGGATAACAGTAATCCGTATCCACTATCACTCATTAATAATCCAAATGCTATTCCAAGAAAAATATATCCTAATAAGACTGGTATCGTCTGTTTAAAAGAAAAAACAATTTCATTTTTGGTAATTTTCTGTTTCACAAAAGCACCTATTTCTCTGTGTATTTGCAGCATGAAATATATAAAATTAAATTTTCAAAAATTATTGCTGCATTTCTATAATACAAAAAAACACTCCATCAATCAATGATTGATAAAGTGTCTCTCGCATGAGCCACCGGGGACTCGAACCCCGGACAACTTGATTAAAAGTCAAGATATCTATTCACTCTAGATATGCGCAAAATCAATATTCTTTCGTTCTCATGTGACACAAAAATGACACATTACGATTTTATAGTATATGTTTTCATTCTTTTAATGTCAATGAAAATATTATTTACATTATAATAGGAAGAAACACTTTCAATTAGTCATTTAATAAACTATATCTTGTTGCCGGTCCTACGATACCATCAACCTTCAGACCGTATGGTTTCTGATATGCTTTGACCGCTGCCAATGTCTGATTTCCAAACTTACCATCAATGTCTTTTTCTGGTAAGAAACATCTCTGCGCTAACTCCCATTGCAACCACTTAACATCATTACCTTTCATCATGATTGGATATGTACGTTTTAGATTTCTTGAAGGTACTGGATAAGGATTTATTTCCATTACTTCCACCGGTGTATCTGTTGTAATTCCAAAAACATCTTTTAACAGATAATTTCTGTCTAATTTCTTTTTATAGAAATCATCCTGAATAGCATCTGATGTCCATTGCCAAATATGAACTTCTTTACCTACGTTTGGTACTTTGCTTGAATACTTCGCAATCCACAACGGATCCGTAATAAGTCCTTTGCTAAAATAATTATTAAAGAAGTATTCCCCCGAATAAATCATAGTCTGGTAGCCTTTTGATTTCACTCTATTCGCAAAAGCATTGTACATTTCTGCATTTGCAACTTTTCTAGTAGTACTCTTCTGTTTTCCATCTTCTACATCGTATGTAACCGCAAATACAGGGCGATTGTTCAACCAGCCGAGAACTCTTGTAGCATCCTGAATCCCCTGTGCTTCTGTAGTAGAATACGTGTAATGATAGACTGCAACTTTCAATCCTGCCAAAATCGCTGCAGTATAATTTTCTTCGAAATAAATATCTTTTGTTTTTCCACAACCAATACGAAGAATGACAAATTCATATCCGGCTTTTTTTGCACCGACAAAATCAAAGTTTCTCCCCTGATGCTTTGACACATCAATACCTTTTACTAATACCATTTTATGCCTCCTTTAATTCCGGTAAGCCTGCAAGTGATGTGAGTAACGATAAAATCCCTGCCAATAAAGCAGAGCTACCAACTACAATCCAATTCACATCTCCTATTACTGCAGACGTTCCTATAGTTGCTACTGCTGTCTGAGCCATTGTTTTTACCGCTCTGACACTTGCCGCACATAACCATCTAATTACTCTTTCTTTCTGCATAAATAATCTCCCTTCTAAAATATATTTGATAAAATAAGTGTTATTCCACCACTTACCAATGCTGTAATAATAACTGTCACTAATGACTCCCATCTTCGACTTGGTTTCTTCTCCAATTCTCCAATTCGTTCACCCTGATTTTTTAAACTTTCTTCATAATGATCCATGCGAACATTCGTATAAGACACACTTCCTGCAAGTTCTTTGACACTTAATGCCAACTCGTTTACAGCATGTACCAGTTCTTCTACATCATCCACCCGGTGTTTCAATGAGCCAATTTCTTTTCCATGCTCTGCAAGCATTACTGCTACTTCTTCATTAGACATCTTTATCCCCCTTTCTTCCGTTTTTTCTATCATACAAAAAAGGCACTTGGCATTTCTACCAAGCACCCTTTCTCTCATTTCACGTCGTCTAACCAATCGCCAAAACGTTCGTTTGTATAATATTTTTCTCCGGATTTGTTCTTCAGATTCAATCCTTTAAGCATTTCTTCCAGCTGTTTCATTCCTTCCGTATCACCTTCTAAATATAATGACTGATACATTGGTTTGTATTCTCGCTGAAGTGTAGAATGTATAGCTCCATCCTCTTTTCCATGCTCTCTTAAAATCTGTACAACATTCAAAGCTTCTGTCAAATTGTTATCTTCTATCCAGCCCTTCAGGTCCTTATTCATTTCCTTTGTTAATCCATTCTGAATAGAATACTCATCTCTGCCATATGCTTTCATTACTTCCATAATGTGTTCGTACGTATGGGCGTCTCCTCGCTTCTGTGCTTCGTACAGTTCTTCATACGTAATTTCCTGAAGTCCATTCATCTCTGCAAGGTCATTGTATGCATTAATAGCAGTTGATGAAATATTTGTTGATTTACCACGTATCTTCAAATCAGCTACAATATCTTCATACATTTTTTTGAACTCTTCATAGCTTCCATTTGCATAAACATTAGCCAGCATATCATAATCGTAGATAGTATTCTTTTCTTCTGCTTCTGCAGATGCACCTTCAGGATGTTCTACAAGCGTGTTATACATGGCATTAACAGCTGACACTACATGCTTCTGCTCATCAAAGCCCTCTGCTGTCATTTCTTTTACTAAGTTTGTATATTCTATGTAGTTACCTTCCTGTTTTGCGACTGCTGCCATCATCACCCTATCATCATTTTCTTTCAGATAGCTTCTGATCATAGAGTTAATCTGTGCATCGTCTTTTCCATCTGCTTTCAGCTCCGCTACAATTTTATTGTACGTTTTCATATCTTTCATGACTATTGCATCGTATAAACGTTTTTCATTTTGTGTAGATGAATAATTGTACCCAGCTTCAAAGCTTCCAAACTCACCATTTAGCAAATCCTCTACATGCTGTTTTGCACCATTAAAGATATTCATTACATTCTTCACCGGCACACCACCAAATTTTGATACTGATACTGCAAAATTCAAAAATTGATTTCCAAATTTTGACCAGGCTTTCTTTTTTCCTTCCTCATCTTCTGCAGACATACACGCATCTGCAGCATTGGCCATATAGTAGATACTATCTCCTAAATCAGAAATCATCTGCACAACAGAAAACTCATAACCATAATAAGTCTCTTTTGTTACGCACGAATATATAAGCTCATACAGTTCACTTCCACCTACCATACTTCCTGATAACGTTCCAAGTGTAAGATTCAGCAGTTCTTTTCCGATACTTTCTGCCGTAATTTCTCCGTCGTCATTTCTATACGGATTCATTTTATGTAATACCGCACCAGCTGTTAATCCTGCAACCGCTGTAGATAATGCTGCAACCACCTGAGACGATACCACACGTGAAAACTCTTTTGCTGATTCTTCAAATTTCTTCTTATTTTCTTCCGACTTATCTTTTTTATAGCGTCTCTTCTGAGCTACCATATTTTGATAAGAATCATAAAACAGATTCATGTTCTGAAGATTCTGTGTCATAAACATTAATGCCTGCTTCATGACTTTATTTGGATTTCGCAATATATCCGGTCGCTGCATTGTAGAATAATTAGACTGCGTTTCTTCAATGACTTTATTATATACTTCTGCTGCTTTCCGATAGTATTCGTCACTTCCTTCTTTCAACTCCGGATACTTCGCATCCACATAATACTCTGATGCATACCACAAACGGTCTGTAATAGTCATTTCTCCCATTTGGATCCAATTAAACAGCCAAGGATATTTATCACCTATCTGTTTACGTGACACGATATCTCCTAATTCTTGTGTACTGTTTCCTTTGTTCCGAAGCCAACGTAAGGCGGTGTACTTCTCAATAAGCTTCTTGTCATCTTTCTTCAGATATTTACTGTTTCCTTTTACTACCGACAATGCTTTTATTACCGGTTCCCAACCTATAACAGCTGCCGCTGCCGGATAAGACCCCACCTGTTTTAATGTGACTGATACATTGATTGCAAGCGTAGCACCGGCGAATTTTCCTCTAATATCATCCCATAAACTTCCTTCTGCATTTCTAGCACCTTGAATATCTGCAAGAAGATTTTCCATGTATTTACTTCCAGAAAGTCCCCACGTCTGATTCAACGCTTTTTTTACAGATGTTTCATACTCCTGCGCCGTAACATTGTATATCTTGTTAAAGTTTCTTACCGGAATTGCCATTCCATGATATTTAGCCATATTCTTCAGCTGTCGGTCCACTACATTCGTTACGTCTTCCAGCAAGATAGGTACTGATGATACAGTTCTCTTTTTCAAGAATCCCATACCTTCAATACTTCCATCATTTACAATAGATTCAAAATCTGCTTTGCTGAAGTTTTTGTCTGTTCTGATTGGAAAATAATTTTGTACTTCTGCTTTTTTAAAGCCATTAAGTATCATTGAGGTTTCATTTACTTTTTCTTTCGTAAATTCATTAAAGAATTTGTATGCCACATCTGCGTATACTTTTTCATACTCTGTCATTTCTTTTAAGAAAAGATTTAAACTTTCTTCTGTCAACTTAACAGTTTTTCCTCTTGCATATGCTTCTGTGTAGTCTCCACGCATATATGCTTTCTTTTCAGGTACCGTAAATCCACCACCTAAGATATGACGCATATTACTTTTATTTTTACTGTGGAGATACAAGCTAACTCGCATTGCTGGTGATATTTCAACAATATCTCCTTTTACATCTTTTAATGTATTAATCCATTTTGTTTTCTTTCCCTGGAATGTTTCAAGTTTTTTCTGGTTAGTCTTTCCCTGAATAACGCTATCAAAAAATCTTGTACCTTCCATCAGCGTCTGTGTTTCTTTCAACTGTCCTTTATTCAGTTCTTCTGCCATCTTAACCCATGCTGAATCCGGTTTATAGCCTACTTGTCTTCTGAACTCTCTGATAGGGGATAATTGTGAATTAACATATTTTTCTCCAACTCTGCCAATTACTGTATCTTTATACCCTTTCGCTTCTCCAATTTCTCTCCATACTTTTTCCGCATACTCATAAGCATCATATCTCGTTTCCATATCTAAAAGCTTCGCTGCATCTGTGATACTCTTTTGAAGTGCTGATAATGTATCATATACTTTTTGTAATTCATCATTGGATAACTGATTAATACTTTTTTCCTTGAACAGCTCTGTTATATCTTCTATCATTCCTGCTAATTTTTCGTTATACTCGCTCGCATACATATAATCAGCATCTTCTTTTAATAGTGCATATTTTCTCTGCAGGTCTTCAAATCTTTGTTGTGTCTTTGTTTTACTTCCATCCGGATTTCTCCAACCGGAATCCAAGTTCACTTCGTTGCAGACATCAATTACCGATTTCATAAACTCTCGTGGAATATGTTTCTTTTCTGTCGGATCTAACAGACGTTTTGAAAAATCATTCATAATCTTGTTAATATCCTGTTTTAGCTTCCTCCTTTCAAAACGCACATTTCTATCCGTTTCCTTATCAATCCAACGCTGCTTCTCTACCTGTACAGCTTCCACCTTCTGCTCTTTCAATCTAGATACTGCTTTTCCGTATTTTGCCTTTTCCTCTCCCAAAGCTTTATCAAATCGGTCCTGGAAGCGTTTTATACGTTCCACATTTTCTTTTTTCGCTTTTTGGAGTTTCTCATCATAAGATTTCTCCATCTTATCTTTTAGCTTCTTAGCAGACAATTCATATTTTCTCCGGATATCCATTACTTCTTCCGCAAATGTACTTACCTGACGTTTTACACCTTCTAGTTCCTGAATAATATCATTCCCTAAAAGAACTGCTGTCTCATTGATATCTGCTCCATATGGATTAATGTATGTGGGTTTAATATAATCCAACGTATCTGCAATCGCTTGTAGCTGATCAGCTGTATTCGCCACATCCATCTCGTCAAATAATTCCGGATATAATTCCGACAGTTCTTTAAACGCAACATCGATTCCAATTCCTTCCGTAGTTGAAAGACGCATCTTTCCAAACATACTCTTCCGAAAATCGTTATACTCTGTCCTGCTGCCAAATTCCGCAATCACATCTTCTGTCACATGTAATTTAGTAGTCTTACAATATGTTCTCAAATCACCATAATTTTCTTCCATTGTAGTATCAAGTTCAGCCGATTTCTCTAATACTCTCTTAGCGATACCTGCTGCCAAACTCTGCACCAATTGTGGACGAATGGATTTTGCATTTTTCACATATTTCAGATAGTTATTCATATCTGTAGTCAGTTCATCTACTCCATATGTACTTCTATACTGCTTTAATACTTTCTTGGCCACTTTCTCAACATCTGCTTTGTCTGCCACCCAGTTCTTTGTAATTTCCAGCTGTTGTTTTACATACTGCTGCACACTCTTAAAATCAGGATCATTCTTATAGACTTCTGATGCATCAACACTAAAGGATTCGTTGATACTGTAATTATTACCAGCATCATTCACGGATTCTGTATTGACTCTCAACATTCTATCTGTTATTCTTTTTACAAGATTAGGTGACATTTCTACGGTGCGTAAAGGCTCATTGAGAGTACTGCTCCCGTCTTGAAAGGAAATGCCACCTTTTCTTATTGTTATCACTTCATGCAGATCATAGTTTTGTTTACTTCCTTTTGAATTCTTGGCTTCTATTCTTTTTACAACCACAATCTGCAAGCATTCTTCCTTGTTAATACGAACTTTTCCGGCAATTGTTGCTGTATCGTAACCTCGATTCTTCCAATTTTTCTGATGTTCAATTACTTTTCCTTTTTCAATTACCGCTGGAACCAGCTCATATCCTACCATCTTGTTGTTATACTCACCTTTATTATGAGCATGCTTAATTCCTGTCTTCGTTAACTGTACATCTCCAAGTTCCGGATTTGATACGCTTCCAATTTCTTTATATAAATCGGCCACGTCTTCCATATAAAAATCACCATCATAGATTTTTTCTATCTCTGCAATTGTTTTTCCTTTTAATACAGTAACAAAATTATTATCCAACTCTTTTGGGCTTAATTGAACTGTCTTTACTGCATATTTTTCATTCACTCCAAATGTTGTCGTTTTTTTCTCTCCGTCTAGTGCACTCTTCCATAGCTTATATGCTTTTTCTAATGTTTCCACACTCTCCGCCAGCATCTGACCTTCCGGTGATGCTTCCTGATACTTTTCGCCCTTCAGAAGCTTCTTGATATCATCAATGATGGATTTAATAGCATCCACGATTCTCTGCAATAAAGTTTTGTTCTCTTTCGCAATATCTTCAATAAATTTTTCATTCATTAAAAAGCTTTCCGTCGCATTCGCTGCCATTTCTTCATGAATAGCTGTTTCATCCAAATTCTGTCCTGCCTGAGCGTATATAGCAGATAACGTATCGTATCTGCTTTCGTATTCTGCTGGGAAGTTCTTTTTGAAGTAATCTACTACATAATCTTCAAACGTTTTATAATCTTCTGGATTTGTCTTTTTCAATCTGTGGGTTACTTCATGGGATATAACCACATTTTCATAACTGTCATTGCTTACATTTACATGAAGCTTATTATCTTTATCCAGATAACCGTTTACTTCTGTTCCGTTCGATGTCGTAATAGAATCTTCCAAAATTACTCTTGAATTTGTAATCTCGGCCAAAGCTGACAATGCTTTATAATGTTCCGGGTTTTCGTTTTGAAGTCTTACAGACGTTTCATTTTCAATGATACCGGTAGGTGTTTCCTCTCGTTTCATCTTTCCAACTTCTGCAAAGCTTCTATCAGCAATTCCAGCCTTATATGCAAGTCTCACTACTTCTGCATCCACCGTTTCCGGTACCTTTACTTCCTTCAGATTCATATCATGTCGTCCGGCATTATATGCTTTCGTAAATCCTACATTGTAATATGGCATTTCATAATCATAATTACTAACATAGATATTCGCACCCATACTTCCAAAATTATTTACTGCATAATCATAAATCTTTTCTGTCAGTTTATTTTCATATGATAAATCTGTATTCTTAACTGCCATTAGTTCGCCTGCAGCATTTTCTACTTTTACATATCCTTCCTTGACATATGGTCCTACAAGTGTCACCTGTTCATCTCCAAGCATTGCCTTGCTCTGTGTGACATCTGGTGATGCATGATGTCTATCACTTGTGCTTTTCGTTACGTTAGTAATCGGTTTGATTGCCTGTGCAACAGGTTGCGTATTTACCGGCTTTGCAATTTCTACTTTCTGTACTGGATTTGAAATAGCCTGTCCCACTTCATTTGTTACCGCTCCTGCCATATTGGTCTGTGTCGGTAATGTTTCAGCTGTAGTCTGCGTTCCTGTTTGTGCCATTCCAATATATCCGGCTGTCTGTCCTGCTGCCGTCTGTCCGGATGTTGGTTGTACATCTGTAAATGGATTTTTACCACCATTCATCTTTAAAAATTCATCTTTTGTTAACGATACATCTACCATATCGTATTGTCCCGTGTTCGGAAGCATGTTGTTTCCTAACTTATAATTTTGAACACCGATATATACCATTCCATCTTTTTCTACGATATACTGATAAATGTTTCCTTTCTCATCTAATGTAATCACACCATCACAAAAACCTTTTTCATTGTAGTGTGACAATCCTCTTGTATTTCCACTTTCATCAATATCGATTTTTGTTCTTCCGTTATCTTTTCTTCCAAAGACTTTTCTAAATGGATCGTTTTTCAGCTTTCCTTTTTTCGTATATGCCTGCGTTTTGTAATCATTGATTTTCGCTGTAACAGCTTGCATACCCATAGATGCACCAGTCATAACCGCACCGCTTACAAAACCAGTAGTAAAAGACTGCCCTATAATAAGTGCACGCTGCTTTTCTACTTCAGTATCTGCTTCCTCTTCACTATATCCAGCCGCAAGGTATTCTTTTCTAATATTTTCGATGTTAGATAATTCTTTCATTATTTTTTCATCAGCCACCAAAATTGCTGCTGTTGATACAGCATCTTTCATACCCATCATTAAGCCACCTTGCAATACTTTCGCTAATACGTCCTTCGCTCCAGCGGGTGCCACCTTCGTAAGTCCGCTTAATGCTTTCGCACCTACAAGAGAAAGACCTGTATTGATTCCAGCTGTAATGCTGCTCTCTGCCAAAGCCTGATTCGTTGTACCTCCTCTTTCTGTTACGTCCTTTGCCACTCCTGAAGCTTCATTTAATCCCATGTTAATAAAACCACCGGCGCCGCCTAATAAGGCTGTATTAGCCAGCATAGAGCCTACTCCAAGACCAATATTTGCAGCGGTCTTTCCTACAGTTTCCATATCTTCTGTAATACCTTCTCTGGTAGATCCCTGCATCATAGACGGTGCAAACATAGGACTGTTTGTGTTTAATGGTTCTTTTTCTCCTGTTAAAGCATTCTTTGCCGCTTGGCCAAGTGTTGCTGCATATCCGGTAGCACCAAGTAATGATGCTCCGATATTAAGAGCTGCTGCTGAGCCTTTATGTTCTTTTGATGCTTCTTTTAAATCTGCTGCTTCAGAAGTAGTCATACGCATATCTAAATCCGCATCGATACTCTCCAAAAATTCATTCGCTCTATTTTCTCCATGTTTAGCAAGAAAATAATTATAGATTGCCACTTCTTCCTCTGTCATATAGGTATATTTTTTCTTTCCGTAGTAGGATGGTCTACGCATCTGTTCCGGGCCATTAAAAATATCTGCATTTTCTTTTGTAAATGTCACGACATTCTGAGGTTTATTTGTTCCTATTTCCAGTTCTCCAACTTTCATACCTTTTTGTGCTTCATCATAAGACGGATTCTTTAATCCTGCCCCTATAGATGAATATTTACCAAAATCCGACGCATGTTGTAGCATGGTCGGATTTGTAGTGTCACCTCTCTGAACAATGGCATCTATTGAATTTTGTCTTCTTCTGATAGCTTCCAATGCCTGATCACGCGCTTTTATTTCTTGCTGTCTTTTATACTCTGCTGGTGTTGGATTGTTACCATGCAGAATCGCATTAGTACGATTCTGCATTCTCTGTGTTGCCGCTGCTAAAGCTCTTGTATTTTCTGTCAAAGATTTCCCCTGCACATTGGCATTATTCTGCCTTGCTCTAATCACGTTCATAGCATACTCTGTATTCATTTGACGCGATTTCAACGCTGTTGCATTCTTTTCTGCTTCTCTCTGCATGAGACGCTTTTCAAATTCTTCTCTATTAAAATCACCCATGATTTATCTCCTATTAGTATTTTTTGTATTCATCCGGTAAGGTTACTCCTAAATAATCCATTATCTGATACAGCGTATCATCATTTCCAATTTCGCCATTTGCACGTGCAGCTAATAAAGTTTCATACTTTTCAAGATTTGTCATTCCTGATAATAATCTTCCATAGTAATCTCCGATTGTAGAAAATCCCTGATTTCCATATCCACTCTTAACCGTTCCACCGCTACCGGCACCATCTGCATCACTTTCCTTTCCGTTGCTGCTTGTCCGATTCATCAAATACTGTTTATATGCCAAGTCTGCATTTTTCGAAGCTTCTGTGAGTGCAAATTCTTTTTCCCAGTTAGCCTGAGCAAGCGCATCCTGTTCGCGCTGATATTCCAGGTTATAAGCATCTGTATATTTCTGATATGCTAAATCTTCTAAGCCGGTCAAAGAGCTTAACTGACGATACATATCTTCACCTTCAGCATAGTATTTATCTAATGCCATATTATATAAATCCATTGATTTATCATTCAGCTTTGACAAATACTGGTCGTTTGCCTGACTGCCAGCTATTGTTGCGTAAGTATTTCCATAACCACCTGTCAAGCTTGCTGCATTTCCCATCGTGTCACGCATGGCCAAGTTTCCATTATGTACATACTGGTCTTTATACTGTTGATACAAAGGATCCGCTTTCATATCATAAGAAAACGGTTCTCTGTTCATGATTTTATTAAGCAAACCATCTATCTGATCCTGATATGGTGAATCGTATACTGGGATGGATGCCACCTGCGTTGCCAAATTCTGCGCCACCTGTGCGCCTGCATTTCCGCTTCCACTAGAACCATTCACGCTTCCAGAATAGCTTGTACCACCACTCGTTTTATTTGTACTGCTGCCACCCGAACCACTATTTTTAAGTGCATTCAACAACTGTGTGTTCTGTGATGCACTTCCGGAATAATTTGATATTCCATACTGCGCTGCAAGATTCTTTCTGTCCGCATAACTACTTCCCTGTCCTTTATCTTTTAAATAATCCACAATTGATGTGCTTGTATTTAATGCCATTTTTACTCTCCTTCTAACTCTGCTAATTTTGCATTCAATTTTTCCATGATTTCTTCAAATTGCTGTTGTCTTAATGTTTCTGCTTCTACCCTTAAAGCTTCTGCTTCTGCACGTACTTTCTCTGCTTCCTCTACTCCCTGTAAAAGCTCTGTTGCTTCTGCCAGATACTTTTTCATAGCTGCATCGATATTCTTATTGGTATTGTTATACATTCGTGTTACAGCGGCTTTACTGACATTTTCTTCATCAATATTTGAAAACATGTATTTTATCTGTTCCTGAAGCAAATACAAAACGTTATATATTTTCTTTTTTTCCTTATCGTTATCCAGCTTGGAATCATCGATACTTGGAATATGTATTTCGTTATAAAGTGCCATTATAAGCTACTCCCTTCTGTAATCTCTTTTGATATTCCATACATTACTACCGGACCTTGCCCTTCCAGTCTTATTGCCATCATTTCATGCCGTTTTGGTATAAGTGGTATATCTATTACTCTTCTCTTTTTATTCATAATGGTACATACTTTTTCCCAAAGTCCTTCATCTTCATATCTCACATACAAATGTGCCAGACCTTCTACTTCTGCCTTGATTTCAATCTTCTTTATAATCTTCTTTCTAAAGCTGCTACCATCATCGTTTCGTAACTCTGCCATCCACTTAATGTTCTCTTCATCTTTCCCCACTATTTGCATGATTTTATTAGTATCAGCATCAATGTAATAAAGCATGTTACTCATTTCCACAAAGTAAATTGCATGTGTATCATCTTCTTTATGCCAGATATCACGCTCAATATCATAAACAAACAGATTCCACTTTCCGCTTTCATCCTTCATGGAAATATAATATTTTCGTTTATAACATCCACCTGCTGCTTCCCTGTACTCAATGTTTCCGAACGGCGCCGCTATCGAATATGGCACACTTCCTTCATACAGCTCTATTGCTCCTTTTGATTTATAAAAAAGTGTTTCATTGATAATCACTAACGATTGCTCCGAATCCTTTTCTACACCGCGTACCGTTGTATTAGTCAGCTGAAAATTTGTCGGTTTATTTCCATAGAGTTTATGTATCATATTTTCCTTCAGGAATAGTACATATCCCATATGCGTAATACATCCGGTAAAATCTCCGTCCGAACCGATTGTTAAAGAATAGGAGTCTGTGGAGATATCTTCATAACAGTTAAAATTAAATGGATCTCCCAATTTAGACGCGTATATCTCATGATTCTTGCTGGAGCATCCCCATACTCTGTTTGCATTCTCTGTTACATAATCCATATCCGGAATTTTTCGTTTTATAGTAATCGGTTCCGTTTCTTCTATTGCTCTTTCCTGCGTTTTCTTTTCGATGTCCGTCCCTATAATCAGAATGAAATCATCTTCTTTTTTGTAGATGATGGCCGTTTTATTCAAATCTTCCAATTCCGTCATCCCTTCAATCGTTACACCGTCATACAAATTGAAGTTTTTACCGATTCCTGCTGCCGAAATCTTCACATACACATTTGCATCCTTTGTAGAGCCGGTTTCATTCTCTGTTAAGTAATCATTTTCCATCGTTACTGTCACACCGACTTCCTGCTCCCAGGAAGATTCCAACTCTCCAAATTCATCATCTGATACCTTGTAATATTTTTTATCCGGAAAGATTAAAATGTAGTCACCAATGGTAACAAACTGCTTTTTGCTATCTTCCACATCTCCACGCTTCTCATCTGCGTACCAAAATTCTGTTCCATCTACATAGCCAAGTTTATTCTGCGCCGCAAACATTCCATTTGGTTTTGTCAGCTGTTTTACCGTTCCTCTTGGCTTCCTAACTGTAATATACGGATATGCATCTGAAGATAGATTTTGACAATCATAAAATTCTCCATCTCCAATATTTATCTGATGGTTATATCCTTTAAAATTCACCATCTGCATCCTTGCACTTTGTTTTTGTCGTAACTTTGGCATATACATTTCATTACCACCCCACTTGTATCTCTGTTGGTTTATGTTCATGATTCTTCAAATACCATGCTGAATACTCTTCGTATTCGCTGTTGTACATAATCATGTCATTTGCATATAAATCATATTCCTGCTGGAAATAGTCAATCTTACTAAATAACCAATACACATATATCTCTGTATATGGTTCTTCCACCTGCAGTTCCACATTTTCATCCTGCCCCATAACGTACTTTTCAAAGTCTCTTTCTTCGTTAAGATAATTATTCCAAATCTCGTTAAAAAGCTTCTTATCCAGTTCGTACAACCAACCGAATTTCATCTCATCATCGATTGTGTTTGGTTTTAAAATATTTACTTTTTCTATAACATCTACTATTTTCATGGCAAATCTCCTTTCATGCTTTCATCTTAGCAATTTACTTTTCCTTTTCTCTACCAAGCACAAAAGAGGAACCGGCAATGACGATTCCTAAAATTCAAAATAAAAAGTCCCTTATAGGACTTATTATCATTTTTCTTTATTATGTTTGTAATCAGTAGTTTAAATTGGAAATTGTTATGGGAAAATCCTAGTTTAGAAAACGAATTTTCTGAACAATATATAGATGTTGATTTAAGCGAATATAAAATTTTTGCTGTCAAATATACCATAGCAAA
>SVFS01000034.1 GCA_015056725.1 Lachnospiraceae bacterium
GTATGATTGTTATTGCACTTGTGCTTCGCTTTACAAACCTCAGATTATATACACAGGCAGTAGGTATTAATGAAAGTTCTTCTAAATTGAACGGTATTAATCCTACAGCAATTAAGTTCTTATCTTTTGTAATTTTAGGACTTTGTGTAGCAGTAGTTGGTTTGATTAAAGTAAGCCGTTTATCTACAATTAACTACTCTGTAGTTGCTAAAGATATTGAAATGGATGCGATTCTCGCTGTAGCACTTGGCGGAAACGCTCTTGGTGGTGGTAAGTTCAACATGACAGCATCTATTCTGGGTGCATATGTTATTCAGTTCCTTACAACTACTTTATACAAATTCAACGTACAGGCAGATGCTCTTCCGGCATACAAAGCGGTTGTTGTTATCCTGCTCGTAGTACTTAGTGCACCGGCTGTAAAAGATAAAATTGCATCTGTAAATGCAAAATTAAGAGCCGGAAAGAATGTAAAGGAGGTTGCTTAATATGTCAGACAAAAAGAAATTATCTGCAGGAAATTTCCGCAATAAAATGGGCAATATGACAGATACAAACTTGCTGTTGACTATTACTATAGTAATTTTCTTTGCAATGTATATTGGCGCAATTGTATTCCAGGGAAAAGGTTTCTTAAAACCACAGACATTTTTTAATATTTTAAATGCGAATGCTGCACTTATTATTATTGCGTGTGGTATGAGTATTGTAATGATTACCGGCGGAATTGATATTTCCGTAGGTGGTGTGGCAGCACTTGTAAGTATGTGTTGCGCGGTACATCTTGATCACAAGGGTGGTAATGTAGTTGGTGCTATCGGTATTGCACTTCTTATTGGCCTTCTTTACGGTATCGTACAGGGTGTATTAGTTGCTTATTTAGATATTCAGCCGTTTATCGTATCCCTTGCCGGTATGTTCTTTGCGAGAGGTCTTACAACAATTGTTAATGCTGTTCCTTTTAACGTAGAGCATGAAGGCTTCAAAGCATTAAAGAACTATCGTATTATTATGCCAGGATTCGGTTCTATTAATAAAAAAGGTGAATATGTAGACGCATATATTCAGATTGGTGTAGTAGTAGCAATTCTTGTTGTTATTCTTTTCTTCTGTGTACTTAGATGGACAAAGCTTGGACGTTCTTTCTACGCAGTAGGTGGTAACAAACAGAGTGCACTTATGCTTGGTATTAATGTTAAGAAAACAAAATTCTTATCTCATTTAATTTGTAGTGTATTAGCAGGTATTGGCGGAATGGTATATTTCTTGTATGTAGGTTCAGGTTCTCCTAGCCATGCAAGTGGTATGGAAATGAATGCCATCGCTTCTGCTATTATAGGTGGAACATTGTTAACCGGTGGTGTAGGTAACATTATCGGTACATTCTTCGGGGTGCTTTCTTTGGCGACTATCCAGAACATCGTATCCTCTGCCGGACTTGATCAGGCATGGTGGACAGGAATTACAATTGCAGCAATGCTTTGCTTGTTCCTTGTAATTCAGAGTGTGGTTATGGCGCGTAAAAAGAAATCGACAAAATAATCCAAACATGTCATAATTAAAGTGTATTTTACTTATAGATATGGGGTGTGGATTATGGGTAAAAAACTTAAAAAGAAAAAATTGAATAAGGAAATTAAAACACCAAAGGTTAAACAACCATTTAAGGTGAACCTGTTGGCAATGATGCTTTCGCTTTCTGTGATTCCATTAATGATTTCCGTAATTATCGTAAGTGTATCTTCTTTCGATATTACAAAAGGAATTATGAAGGATTCGGCAGTAGATAAGCTGAGCATTGTTGCAACAAACCTTGCAAGTCATTGTAAGGAAAATGAAATCAATGCCATTAATGTGACAGCGTATTATGATTATTTAGACAGTTTAAAAGAAGAAGGCATTGAAATGGCAATTCTGTTAGAAGGCAGTCCGTGTAATACTTCTATCAAGAATGAAAATGATTTCCGAATTAGAGAAATTATTCTGCAAAGAGATGTTCTCGCTGAAAGAGACCAGCTTGGCGAAGGATACTATGAGGAAAATGTTGAAATTGATGGACAGGTATACTTCACATATTGTATGCCGATAGAAGTTGGTGGGGAAATTACTGGTATTGCACTGGCAGCAGAGTTACAAGAAAATGTAACAGGACAGATTGCAGGTATCGTAAGTACATTTGTTATTATTGCGGCAGTACTAATTGTTATTTTCGCAGTTGTTGCATTCCTGTTTAGCCGTGGATTTGCAAAGAGCTTCAAAGTAGTAGAGAAAAATGTAAATACATTATCTCAAGGCGATTTGACAGAACAGAAAAAAGCAAAAAGTATTATCAAAGAAATGTCGGCTATTCTTTCCCAGACAGATGCATTGCAGCAGAACATGGGGCAGGCAATTGGAAAGACAAAAGATGTTTCACAGAAATTGGTTGATACAGTAGCAGAAACGACAGCATTAAGTAACAGCAGTGCAGCTCGTGCAAATCAGATTACATGTGCAATGGATGATTTGGCAACATCAACTGTCAGTATGGCAGAAAATGTACAGGATATTTCTTTACAGATGATTGAAATTGGAAATTGTGTAAATGACATTTCCGATAACGTAGATAATCTGTATAAGAGTTCTGAAAATATGCAGAACACAAACATTGAAACAAAATCTGAATTGGATACTATTTTAGAGAATAGTAAAAAATCTGTGGATGCAGTAAAAGATATTGCAGATCAGATTAAACAGACAAATGATTCTATTGAAGAAATCGATAAAGCGGTACAGCTGATTCTGGACTTGTCTGAACAGACAAACCTTCTTAGCTTAAATGCTTCTATTGAAGCAGCAAGAGCAGGTGTACATGGAAGAGGTTTTGCGGTAGTAGCAGAAGAAATCAGACATTTATCCGAACAGAGTGCAGAGGGTGCTGAAATGATTAAAGCACTTGCAGGAACCATTACCGGTAAGTCTCAGAAATCTGTGGAATTAGCAAACGGTGTACGCAAGATTATCATAGAAGAACAGACAAGCATTGAAAAGACACAGCATAAGTACGAAGAATTAAGTAAAGAAATTGGCGAATCTGTAGTTGAAATTAAAGCAATCGCAGAAAAAGCAGAACACTTAACAGAGTACAAAGAAAAAGTTATTGGCAATGTTCAGGATCTTAGTGCAATCAGCGAAGAAACTGCAGCAAGCAGTCAGGAGGTAGGCGCTAACGTAACAGAAATCATTTCTGAAATTGATAAAGTAAATGATGAATGTGAAGTAATGAACAATATGGCAAAAGAGCTGGAAGATGCTGTATCGTATTTTCAAGTGTAATATGAACTAATAAAGTATATTTTTACTTATGCGGAGAATGATAAATTCTCCGCATTTTTTTTGCGCCAAAGAAAGTATACCCCTATTGTCGAATAAGAAAGATATCTGAAAGCGAAACGTTTCACTTCAAATAGATGGTTGAATTTGCTCTTTTTATAATTGAATATAATAACACAGAATTATGTGCGCAATGATACAATGTGTACACATCGAGCAGAGAGACAAAGGATTTTGTGTACAAAATGTATATTTTATTTTGTTGCAAAGTCTCAAAAAGTCTCGACGCATGAAAAAAGTAACCAAAAAATTGGGAGGGAACAATCCATGAAAAAGAAAATTATTGCACTTTTATTGTCTTGCGCAATGATGGCAACATTAGTAGGCTGTGGAGCAAAAGAAGAAGCAGCAGCTACAACAGAAAGCGCACCAGCAGCAGAGGCAGAAGCAGCAGCTGAAGAAGCAGCTCCTGCAGCGGCAGCAGAAGGTGAAAACACATTAACAGTATGGTGCTGGGACCCGGCATTCAACCTTAACGCTATGTATGAAGCAGAAAAGGTATATCAGAAAGATCATCCGGACTTCAAACTTAATGTAGTTGAAGTACCATGGCAGGATATCCAGACAAAGATTACAACAGCAGCTACATCTGGTGACTACAGCACATTACCTGACATTTTCTTAATGCAGGATAACGCTTTCCAGAAAAACGTACTTGCTTTCCCGGATCTCTGTGTAGACTTAGCAGCTTCCGGAATTGACTTTTCTCAGTTTGCAGCAGGTAAAACTGCTTACTCTGTAATCGACGGAAAGAACTTCGGTGTTCCATTTGATAACGGTGCTGTTATAGGATGCTACAGAACAGACGTATTAGCAGAAGCTGGTTTCACAGTTGACGACTTCACAGATATCACATGGGATGAATATCTTGAAAAAGGTAAAGTTGTATTAGAAAAAACAGGCAAACCACTCATCTCCATGCAGGCAGGTGAATGTGACCTTATCATGATGATGTTACAGTCCGCAGGCGCTTCTCTTTTCAACGAAGATGGAACAGCAAACATTGCAAACAACGATGTATTAAAAGAAGTTGTTAATGTATACGGCGAATTAAGAACAGCCGGTGTTTTAACAGAAGTAAACAGCTGGGATGAATATGTTGGCTCTATCACAAGCGGTAACGTAGCCGGTACAATCAACGGATGCTGGATTATGGCTTCCATCCAGACAGCAGCAGATCAGTCCGGTAACTGGGCTATTACAAATATGCCAAAATTAGTTGCTGCAAACGGAACAAACTACTCTAACAACGGTGGTTCTTCTTGGGCAGTAGCATCTAACTGCAAGAACACAGAATTAGCATTTGACTTCTTAGCAAGCACATTTGCAGGCAGCAATGAATTATACGATAACATCCTTCCTTCCGGAGCAATCGCTACATGGGCTCCAGCAGCAGGATCTGATGCTTACGGTTTAGCAAACGACTTCTTCGGTGGCGATGCAGTTTCTGCTAAGATCGTAGAATACTCTACACACGTACCTACAAATATTACAGGTGCTTACTACTACGAAGCTCGTGATGCAGTTGCAGTTGCATCTACAAACGCTATCAACGGTGCTGATTTACAGTCTGAATTAGACAATGCACAGGCACAGGTTGAAGGATATATTGGACAGTAATCCAATCAGAGCATACATAGGGGAACACAATTGTGTTCCCCATTTTTAATAAACAGATATGATATTTAGTTGGAAAATAAGAAGAAGACTAAATGGAGTAGAAGTGAGGAGGAAACCCTTGTGAGCAAGAAAAAAGGAATGAGTCTGCAGAAGAAGCATAGCATGACAGGTTGGATTTTCTTAACACCTGCTGTTATTCTGATTGCAGTTATGAGTTTTTACCCGATGATAAGAGCATTTATCTTGTCATTCCAAACGGGTATTGGGGCAAATACAAAATTTGATGGGCTTGCCAACTATAAAGCAATGTTGACAGACCAGGTATTCTTAAAATCAATAGGAAATACATTCCTGTATTTACTTATTCAGGTGCCGGTAATGCTTGTTATGGCACTTATATTGGCATCCATCCTAAATAATAAGGATTTAAAATTTAAAGGATTATTCAGAACAATGATTTTCCTGCCGTGTGCAACTTCTCTGGTAGCATATGCGTTGATTTTCAGATGTTTATTTGCCAATGACGGTTTAGTAAATCATTTGTTCGTATCCTTGGGAATTTTGGATAGTCCATACAGCTTTTTAACAAATGCTTTTTCAGCAAAGGTTATTATTATATTGGCGCTTCTTTGGAGATGGACAGGATACAACATGGTATTCTATCTTTCCGGATTACAGAATATCGAATATTCCATTTACGAAGCAGCGCGTATTGATGGCGCTTCACCAATTCAGACATTTTTCAAGATTACCATTCCGTTGTTAAAACCAACCATTCTTTTAACAGCAATTATGTCTACAAATGGTACTTTACAGTTATTTGATGAGTCTGTAAACTTAACAGGTGGAGGTCCTGCTAATAGTACAATTACAATGTCACACTACATTTACAATGTATCCTTTAAATATATGCCAAAATTTGGATTTGCAGCAGCAATGTCCTTCTTTATTTTGATTCTGGTAGCTATTTTGGCATTAGTGCAGTTGAAAGTAGGTGATAAGCGTGACTAGAAGAATTAAAAATATTATTATGTATGGATTTTTGATTATCGTGTCATTCTTTTCTGTATTTCCGCTTTACTGGATGGTAAGTGCAGCTACAAATAAGAGTGTAGACGTAATCAACGGAAAATTAATCCCCGGAGCATATTTACTGGAAAATATTAAGTGCTTGTGGGGAAATCAGGATGTAACAGCAGCATTTATGAATTCTGTTAAATATTCTGCATTGTTAACCTTGGTATCTCTGCTGATTTGTTCTTTGGCAGGATATGGTTTTGAAATTTATCACGACAAAGGAAAAGACCTTGTTATGAGTATTATTCTTATGGCGATGATGGTTCCATTTGTGGCAACGTTGATTCCATTATTCCAGATGGTTTCTAAGTGGGGACTTTTAAACTCTACACTTGGTTTCGTTTTACCAAGTATCTCGACACCATTTTTAATTATGATGTTTAGACAGAGTGCACGTTCTTTCCCTCATGATATTATTGAAGCGGCAAGAATTGATGGATTATCAGAAACAAGAATTTTCTTCCAGATGTTCTTCCCGACAATGCGTTCTACATATGCGGCAGCAATGACCATTACATTTATGAATGCATGGAACAGCTATTTATGGCCAAAGGTAATCATGACAACAGCGGAAAGTATTACTATGCCGATGGTTGTATCAAATCTCGTACAGGGTTATGTAACAGATTACGGAATGCTGATGTGTGCAGTATTAATTTGTACACTTCCAACTGCAATTGTATTCTTTGTATTACAGAAGAGCTTTGCAGAAGGAATTACAGGTGCAGTAAAATAATTCTATATTATATATAAGGAGGAAGAAAATGTCGGCCTTTGATATTGACATTATAAAAAATCCTGAGATTTTTCAGGAAAACAGACTGAAGGCACATTCGGACCATAAATATTATCCTTCTTTCGAGTCCTTGGAGAGAGATGAAAATTTATATCGCCATAGTTTGAATGGGCTTTGGAAATTTGCATATGCAAAGAATATAGCTAGTGCAATTTCCGGATTTGAAAAAGAAGAATATGATTGCCATGATTGGGATGATATCCGTGTACCGGCGCATATTCAGATGGAAGGTTATGATGTACCGCAGTATGCGAATACACAGTATCCTTGGGACGGAAGAGCAGAAATCAGACCGGGAGAAATTCCAACAGCATTCAATCCAACAGCCAGCTATGTAAAATATTTCGATGTACCGGCAGGCTGGGAAGGCAAACCGTTGTATGTATCTTTTCAAGGCGTGGAAAGTGCAATGGCACTTTGGTGTAATGGTAAATATGTAGGATACAGTGAGGATTCCTTTACGCCATCCGAATTTGATTTGACTCCTTATATTAAGAAAACAGGAAATAAACTGGCGGTTCAGGTATACAAATGGTGTGCCGGAAGCTGGTGCGAGGACCAGGACTTTTATCGTTTTTCCGGTATATACAGAGATGTATATCTTTATACAAAACCAAGTGTTCATATTGAGGACATTAAAGTAAAGACCATTTTTACAGAAGAATATAAAAAAGGCGAACTTTCCGTAGAATTAAAAGTGTCCGGCAAGGGATGTATAAAAGCTACATTGAAAGAGCTTGGTACAAAAGCAGCAATGGATATTGTAAAAAATGATGCAGATGTATCAGATGAAGCAGTGGCAGCTATTGATATGACAGCAGAAGAAAATGTGTATTTTTCATTGGCTGTTGATGAACCAAAGCTTTGGAGCAGTGAAGTACCTTATTTGTACGATTTGTTATTAGAAGTAGTGGATGAATACGGTGTAACGAAAGAAGTAATCGCACAGAAGGTCGGCTTTAGAGATTTCAAGATCATTGACAGTGTAATGTATTTGAATGGAAAACGTATTGTATTCCACGGTGCAGACCGTCATGAGTTTAGCTGTCTTAGTGGCAGAAGCGTAACGTATGAAGAAACACTTACAGATATTCTTACGATGAAGAGGAATAACTTAAATTCGATACGTACAAGCCATTATCCAAATTCAACAAAGCTGTATGAGTTATGTGACATCTATGGTCTTTATGTTATGGATGAAAATAACTTGGAGAGTCATGGCTCATGGGATTGCGTAGCAAGAGGTCTTATTACGGAAGATCAGCACGTGCCGGGAGATGATCCAAAATATGAAGGTATGATGTTTGATAGAATCCGTTCCGTATATGAACGTGACAAAAACCATGCTTGTGTTATTATCTGGTCTATCGGCAATGAATCTTACGGTGGAAAAGTTCCGCTGGCAATGACAAATCTGTTTCATGAACTGGATGATACAAGACCGGTGCATTATGAAGGTAGTTATTGGGATCCGAGATATCCTGAAACAACAGATATATTCAGCCGTATGTACGCACCGGTGGTAGAAATTAAAGAATATTTAGAGACACATAGAGATAAACCATATGTATTGTGTGAATATGCACATGCAATGGGAAATTCTTGTGGTGCATTATATAAATATACAGAATATGCTTATGAAGATCCTATTTTCCAAGGTGGATTTATTTGGGATTATATTGACCAGTCTATTGCAAAGAAGGACAGATATGGAAAAGAGTTTCAGGCGTATGGTGGTGATTTCTTAGAGCGTCCGACAGACTACAATTTCAGCGGAAACGGTATCTGTTATGCTGAAAATCGTGCTGAATCCACAAAGATGCAGGAGGTTAAATTCTGTTATCAGTACATTCGTTTACATATGGATGCAAAGAATGGCACGATGGAAGTAGAGAATCGTCATATGTTTACAAATACAAATGTATATGCTTGTACAGCTATTTTGAAAAAAGATGGTGTATTTGTAAAATCAGTAAAAATGGATGTATCAGTAGAACCACAAAGTAAAGCTACGTTTGCCCTTCCTTTCAAAGCAGAAGCAGAAGCCGGTGAGTATACAGTAAATGTATCATTTGCGTTAAAAGGCGATACGCTTTGGGGAAAGATTGGTCACGAAGTGGCATTTGGAGAAGATACCTACAAAGTAGAAGCAGAGAAGAAGGCTTCGTTAGGAAAGCCGGAAGTGATTCATGGTGCACTGAATGTAGGCGTAAAAGGAGAGCATTTTGATGTATTGTTCTCTCGTTTATCAGGAGGGCTTGTTTCCTACCGATATGGAGGAAAAGAATTAATTGAAGAAATCCCCATGCCAAACTTCTGGAGAGCGCCAAATGATAATGACCGCGGAAATGCGATGCCGTTCAGATATAGTCAGTGGAAGATTGCAAGTATGTATATTACTGCAAAGAATCCAAACAGAGATCCAATGCAGAAAAATCCATATGAGAATAATCCTGAGCTGAAAGAATTTGACG
The DNA here is from genome assembly GCA_015056725.1 of Lachnospiraceae bacterium. GTDB lineage: Bacteria > Bacillota > Clostridia > Lachnospirales > Lachnospiraceae > 1XD8-76. The sequence goes on from SVFS01000034.1 coordinate 9,340, forward strand.
ATAGAGTGGAAGTAACATTCCATTACTATATGCCGACAACTCCGGCAAGCGAATGTCAGGTAACTTACAGTGTAACAGCAGACGGAGCAGTAAGGACAACACTTACTTATGATCCGGTAGCAGAGTTAAAAGATATGCCGGAATTTGGCATGATGTTCAAATTTAACGCGGATTACAACAGAGTGATTTGGTATGGATGCGGTCCTGATGAGACGTATGTGGACAGAAGAGCCGGTGCAAAGCTTGGCATCTATGAAAACATGGTAGAAGATAATATGGCACAGTACCTCGTTCCACAGGAATGTGGTAATAAAGCCGGTGTTCGTTGGGGTAAGGTTGTAGATGCAAGAGGAAGAGGAGTTATGTTCTCCTCCGATACAGAGATGAACTTTTCCGCATTACCATATACACCACACGAGCTGGAAAATGCAAAACATCCGTATGAATTACCACAGGTACATTATACAGTAGTACGTGTATCCTCTGAGCAGATGGGTGTTGCAGGTGATGACAGCTGGGGTGCAAGAACACATGAAGAATTCTTGGTTGATGTGAGCAAGAAGAAAGAATTTACATTTACATTTAAAGGGATTTAATTTTAGCAGCAAAGCTCACAAGGAAAACGCAGCTAAAAAATCATGAATGTGGCAACAGAGTTTTCTGTTGCCACATTTCAGCTAAAAGAAAAAATTTGAAAAGTAGCAGCCTGAGAGGAAGGTGCGGCTATTTGTATAGGAAAAGCAGGTATATTACATGGGAGAAATCAGGGAAGAAAATGTATTATTATATGGGGCAGATTATAATCCGGAGCAGTGGTTAAGCTATCCTGAAATTTTGGAGGAGGATATCCGTCTGATGAAACTGGCAAAGGTTAATACCGTTTCGCTGGGGATTTTTTCATGGGCAGTACTGGAACCGGAAGAGGGTAACTATAATCTGGACTACATGGAAGAAATTATAAATCGCTTATATAAAAATGGTATAAGTGTTAATCTGGCAACACCTACAGGTGCGATGCCAAACTGGCTTACACATACATATCCGGAGGTATTGCAGACTGCAGAAAATGGCATAAGGAATATTCCGGGGAAACGACACAACTTCTGTTATACATCTCCGATAATGAGAGAGAAAATGGGAAAGATGAACCGTAAACTATCCGAACGTTTTGGTAAACATCCGGGAGTAATTATGTGGCATATTTCTAATGAATATGGGGGTAATTTTAGGGATGCCTCCTGTCATTGTGAGCTTTGTCAGGAAGCTTTCCGTGAATGGCTGAAAGAAAAGTATCAAACATTGGATAAATTAAATCAGGCTTGGTGGACCGCGTTTTGGAGTCATACGTATACGGATTGGAGTCAGATTCATTCACCGATGCCTCATGGGGAAGATGCACTTCATGGACAGAATCTGGATTGGAGACGATTTGTCAGCTACAAGCTTCAGGAATTTTGCCGGGAGGAAATCAAAGCAATAAGAGTCTTTTCAGATAAGCCGGTAACTGCCAACATGATGCGTTACTTTGAACCACTTGATTATGACAGATGGAAAGATGATTTGGATGTGATATCTTGGGATTCATATCCTGACTGGCATACGATGGAAGATGAAGTACCGATTGCGGTATGGGCAGCTTTCATGCACAATCAGATGAGAAGCTTTAAGAAAATGCCATTTATTCTGATGGAGTCTACACCATCTCTTGTAAACTGGAAGCAGGAAAATAATGTAAAGCGTCCGGGTATGAACTATTTATCCTCTATGCAGGCAGTCGCACATGGAGCAGATGGAGTTATGTATTTTCAATGGAGGAAGAGCAGAGGCTCTTTTGAAAAATTCCACGGTGCAGTAGTAGGTCATGATGGAACGGAACATACACGTGTATTTAAAGAAGTAAAACAGATTGGTGAAGACTTTACTAAAATCAGCGAAAAAGTAATCGGTACATGCAATAGCAGTAAAGTTGCGTTAATTATGGACTGGGAAAACTGGTGGGCATTTAAAGATGCAGCCGGTATCAGCAAAAGCATTAATTACGAAGAAGAATTACAGAAATACTATCGTGGTTTCTGGGAGCTTGGTATAGAGACGGATGTTATTTCCATGGACCATGATTTATCCTCCTACAAACTCGTAGTTGCGCCATTGTTATACCTTTATAAGCCCGGATATGCTGAAAAGGTAGAAGACTTTGTAAAAAATGGCGGAACCTATTTGGCGACTTACTGGAGTGGACAGGTAAATGAAACAGATCTTTGCTTTCTCGGAAAGAAACCACTGGAAGAGATGCTTGGTATATTTATAGAAGAAATTGATGTAGGGAATGAGTATTTTACAAATGATGCAGATTATCAGGGGAAAACATATCCTTTAGGCGTACTTCGCGAGCTTGTTAATCCACAGGGGGCAGAAGTAAGAGGTACATATCTTAAAGATTATGTGGCAGGAATGCCTGTAATTACAAAAAATGCTTATGGAAAAGGGTATGCATATTATCTGGCAGCACAGCCTGATAGAGAGTTACTTATTGATTTGTATAAAGAACTGTGTGAGACTGCAGGGGTTACGGCAAATATTCCCGATGTATTACCATATGGAGTGACGGTATCAAAGAGAAGCGACAGGGATGGAAAGAAGGAAATCTATTTTCTTCAGAACTTTAATCGTCAGCCGGTGGAGATGACGTTACGTGATTTCTATAGAGATATTGTGACGGGAAAAGATGTAAACGGATGCATTAAACTGGATACTTATGAATGTTTAATTCTTGAAAAGCAGTAGTCCTGACATGATAGAATATGCTAAAATACGAAAGATGGTAATGTCTGAAAATTAAGATTGCTTCGCTCACGAAAATGAGCGAAGCATGATTGAATTATGAGCAAAAGTGAGTGGAAAATATGAGCATTATAACTGTAACCTTAAATCCATGTATTGACAGAACAATAACGATTACAAAACCAATCGAAATCGGAGGAACTCATAGAGTAGAGAAACGTAGGGAAGAAGTATCGGGAAAAGGGTTGAACGTATCTTATCTTTTGAAAAACTGGAATGTTGAGACGAAATGTGTAGGTTTTGATTTCAAAGGTTCAGATTATATTGTAAAGAAAACCTTGGATGAATTAGAAATTCCAAATGAGCTTTTGGCGGTGGAAGGACAGGTTCGGTGTAATATCAAAGTATTTGATGATACGTGTCGTACTATGACGGAATTTAACGAAAAAGGGTTTCCGGTTAGTGAAAAAGACTATGCTCAATTTATTGCTCAAATGGATGAGCTTATAGGAAAATTGACAGAGGAAGATATTCTTGTTTTGACAGGAAGTGTTCCTCCGGGGATACCGGCAGACGTGTATAAAGGCTTGATTCAAAAAGCAAAAGTGTACGGCATAAAAACCGTATTGGATGCGTCAGGCGAACTAATAAAATGTGGAGTAGAAGCCATTCCGTTTGCTATGAAGCCAAATAAAGAAGAATTGGAGATGCTGCTTGGATACAAACCGGAGACGATGGAGGAAATCGGAAAAGCATGTAAAATACTTCTGGATAAAGGCGTGGAGTATATATGTGTGACACTTGGAGACAAGGGAGCATTACTTGCATGTACCGAAGGCATTTACAAAGCAGAACCGTTAAAGCTCGACGTGAAAGGAATTCAGGGTGCAGGAGATTCTGTGGTGGCAGGAATGTGTACTGCTATCCAAGAGGGGAAAGCTGCAGAAACGATATTACGCTATGCCATGGCAGCAGCGGGAGGCTCATTGATTCTGGAAGGAACGCAGATGTGTCGTTTGGAGGACTTTCATAGATTGTTGCCACAGGTAAAAATAGAGAGCATAAAAATATAACAAATTTATACAAAAAGCATAGAAATAAGCACATATTTCATCAAATCGTACAGTTGAAGCGTGTGTTGTTTCTATGCTATAATACTTTAGCGAATTAAATTATTAGGAGACTAAAGCGTCATGAAGACGAAAAAGAAAAAGGGAAGTGGGTTATCACTAAAAGGTCTTTCCATTCTTTCCTTCTGTGTCATTATCACTGTATGGTGTGTTGTGACATATGGAGGATTTGTAGATAAGATTTTTATGCCGTCACCAACAGCGGTTATTCATAGTTTGGTAGATATGGCAAAAGATGGTTCTTTGTGGGAGCATTGTTATGTATCAACAAAGCGCGTTATGATTGGCTGGATTTGGTCAGCTGTTATTGCGCTTCCGGTTGGTATGTTAATGGCAGGCTCCAAAAAGTTTAGTGCGATTATTCAGCCGGTTATCGAATTTGCAAGATATCTTCCGGTAGTAGCACTTGTACCTCTTACATTGCTATATCTGGGAATTGATGAAGAACAGAAATACGTAATTATCTGGCTGGGAACATTTTTCCAGTTGGTACTTATGGTTTGTGATACGGTATCAGGCGTTGATAGAAATATGATTAACGCGGCTAAAACTTTGGGGGCCAGTAAATTTCAAGTATATAAAGAGGTCATTTTTCCGGCATCCCTCCCTGGGCTGATGGATGACTTCCGTCTCACTATCGGATGGGCATGGACCTATCTGGTAGTTGCAGAGATGGTAGCGGCTTCTGCAGGACTTGGTTACATTATTTTAAAATCACAGAGATTTTTGGCGACGGATGTTATTTTTGCAGGACTTATTATGATTGGTTTGATTGGTCTTGTAACGGATTTTTTGCTGAGAGCTTTGACAAAACTCGTAGTGCCTTGGCATGAAAGGTTAGGTGATTAACATGAGCAATATCAAGTTACAGGTAAAAAACCTACAAAAAACATTCTTTGCAGAAAACAAGAAAGCACAGGATGTAGTTGCATTAAAAGATATTAATATAGAAGTAAAGGAATCCGAGTTTGTAGTAATTGTTGGTCCATCCGGATGCGGAAAATCTACACTTCTTAACATTGTCGGCGGATTGGAGGAAGCGACGGAAGGAGAAATCCTTGTAGACAATACTCCGATATCTGCGCCGGGAGCAGACAGGGGAATGGTTTTTCAGGGATACAGTTTATTCCCGTGGCTGACGGTGCAGAAGAATGTAGAGTTCGGAATGAAGATGAAAAATGTGCCGGCAGAGGAAAGGGCAAAGATTGCTACGGAGTATATTAAGCTGGTAGGTCTGGAAGGCTTTGAAAATGCACTTCCAAAGCAGCTTTCCGGAGGAATGAAGCAGCGTGTGGCGATAGCCAGAACGCTTGCCAATAAGCCGGAGGTGCTTTTGATGGATGAGCCATTTGGAGCATTAGATGCACAAACCCGAATGGTTATGCAGGAATTACTTGCAAAAATCAGTAGAGAGACAAAAAATACCATCCTGTTTATTACGCATGATATTGATGAAGCAATATTACTTGGAGATAGAATTTACGTTATGAGTCGCCGACCGGGAACGGTAAGAGAAGTATTAGATGTAAATATTCCGGGAGAAAGAAACCACAGTATGCTTGTGAAACCGGAATTTTTAGAACTAAAGCATCACATTATGGAAATGCTTTGGGCGGAAAGTGAAGACGCTGCCATGGGCAGATAAAGAAAAGGAGAAAAGATATGAAAAAGAAAATCGCATTATTACTTGCAATGGTATTAGTAGTATCCTCACTGGCAGGATGCGGAAAGAAAGCAGAAAGTGGTGAGCTTGTACCGATGAAAATTGCATTTTGTACATGGGCAGGCTATGCACCATTATTTATTGCAGATGAAAAAGGTTACTTTGAAGAAGCCGGATACGATGTAGAAATCGTAATTATGGAAGATGAATCTACATATGGTGCAGCATTTGTATCTAACGAAATTCAGGCACTTGGACAGGTACTTGACAGAGACATTATCCAGTATGAAGCCGGTGCACCGGAACAGTATGTATGTACAATGGACTGTTCTACAGGTGGTGACGGTCTGATTGCGACAGCAGAAATCCAGTCTATGGATGACCTTGCAGGAAAAACAGTTGCACTTGATAAATCTGCAACATCTTATTTCTTCTTCTTACAGGCACTTGCAGACAGCAATATTACAGAAGACCAGATTAATATTGTTGAAATGGGTAATGATGAAGCAGGCGCAGCATTTATTGCAGGTCAGGTAGATGCAGCAGTAACATGGGAACCATCCCTTAGCAACTGTTCTCAGCGTGAAGGCGGACACATTTTAGTATCTTCTGCAGATTATCCGAAGGCAATTATTGACGTATTAACAGTTAGCACAAACTTCTTAAAAGATCATCCGGATGCAGCAGATGTATTAAATGACTGCTGGAACAAATCTGTTGATTATATGAACAAAAATATGGATGAAGCATGCGAAATCATGGCAAAAGGTCTTGATTTATCCGTAGAAGATGTAAAAGCAGAATGTGCAGGTATTACATTCTACGGTGAAGCAGAAAACAAAGAGTTTAATGATTTATCCACAGAAGAAAACGTAATGGATATCGCTCAGATGGCAGCAGATTTCTGGGTAGAAAAAGGGTATATGAAATCCAATGATGTAAGCGGATTTTTTGAATATATTACAAAATAAGATATCTGTTCAAATATTGACAAAATAAGTAAATAACGATAGAATACGAGTGTTGAAAAATCAATACTCGTATTCCATGCCCAGATAGCTCAGTTGGTAGAGCAGAGGACTGAAAATCCTCGTGTCGCTGGTTCGATTCCGGCTCTGGGCACTTTTTTTATATAAAAATCAAAAAAAGTATGTTTTTATTCGGATTTTAATCGATTTTATCAACAAAAAGAAGTATAAGTGTGTTAAAATAATGTGGGAATTGAGAGGAAACTAAAAAAGCAATGTTTCTGCGGTTTGTGAGGAGGAAACATCGCAAGAAGGGAAAGGTATTATGATGAAAGACAAATTATTACAAAAGTTTGCAGAATTGTTTGGCGACAGTGAGGGTGTTAAAGTTTATTTTGCACCGGGTCGTGTAAACATGATTGGTGAACATACAGATTATAATGGTGGACATGTATTTCCGTGTGCACTTACTATTGGTACATATGGTGCTGCCAGAAAGAGAAACGATAATGAATTACATTTATACTCCATGAATTTCGAAAGAATGGGTGTAATCAATTCTACTATTGATGAATTCAAACAGATGGACAACTGGACAGACTATCCACGTGGTGTTATGTGGGCGTTTGAAGGACGTGGTATGAAGATGACAAGCGGTATGGATCTCGTATTATACGGAAATATTCCAAACGGTTCCGGTCTTTCTTCTTCTGCTTCATTAGAAGTATTAACAGGATTTATCTTACGTGACCTTTATGGATTTGATGTAACAAACACAGATCTTGCTTTAATCGGTCAGTATTCTGAAAATAATTTTAATGGAATGAACTGTGGTATCATGGATCAGTTCGCATCTGCAATGGGTAAAAAGGACAATGCTATTTTCTTAAATACAGCTGATTTATCCTTTGAATATGCTCCGCTTGTATTAGAAGGTGCAAAGATTGTTGTTACAAACAGTAAAGTAAAACATAAATTAGTAGATTCTGCTTACAATAACAGACGTAGCGAATGTGAAAAAGCACTTGCAGAGCTTCAGACAGTAGTAGATATCAAAGGTTTAGGTGATTTATCCGAAGAACAGTTTGAAGAACATAAAGCAGTTATCGCTGATGACGTTCGCAGACTGAGAGCAAAACATGCTGTATACGAAAATCAGAGAACTATCCGTGCGGTAGAAGCATTAAAGAATAACGATGTAGAATTATTCGGAAAATTAATGAATGCCAGCCATGTATCTCTTCGTGATGATTACGAAGTATCCTGTTCTGAAATTGATGTACTTGTAGATGCTGCTTGGAAAGTAGACGGCGTAATCGGTTCCCGTATTACAGGCGGCGGTTTCGGAGGCTGTACTGTAAGTATCGTAAAAGATGAAGCAATTGATAGCTTCAAAGAACAAGTTGGAAAAGCTTATGTAGAAAAAGTAGGTTACGAACCTGATTTCTATATTGTAGAAATCGGCTGTGGCCCATATGTACTGTAAGAAAAAAGAGTTTTATTAATAAGTAGATGAAGATAAATTCAGGGAAATCGTTAAATGATTTCCCTGATTTTTATTGTTAATTCAGAATAATAGTTTTCATCCACTTCTGTCTGAGGATTTAATAAATAAGCAAACATCAAATCCAGCGATTTAGAACCTTGCCAGTAAGGCTGCTGACAAATAGTTGCAGTAATAATATCACGTTCCATCATTTCTAAAGTTGTAGGAACATCATCAAAGGTAATAATTTTAACATCTTGTCTGGAAGAATCTATAACAGCACGGCAGCCACCATATACGCCGCCAGCGGTAAAATATAGTGCATTAATTTCCGGGTGGGTTGTTAACATTTCTGATACGAGGGCATAACTCTTTTGGTCATCATCAAAATTTTCCCCTTGTTTTACTACTTTAAAACGTTTATCCTTCGAAAGCGTATCTACAAACCCTGAATAACGCTGGCTGTGACAGAGAATGTTACTGTCGCCATTTATAATACCGAGATATACATTTTCAGAAGTAACAAGCTTCATCAGTGCACCGGCAGCATTGCCGGATTTATAGAAATCACTTCCTACATAAGTCAGGCGGTTTGTATGTTCAGCATCAGAATTGACGGTAATAACCGGGATGCCCGCTTTGGACAAGTGATTCAGTTCGCTACAAATCCGTTCGTCATTATAAGGTGTAATGATAAGTCCCTTCACACCTTCTTTTACACAGGCTTTGATAGCAGAAAGCTGTGCATCAGGATGGTAAGCTACTCTCTTTACGGTAATTTCACAGCCGTAAACGGAAAGCTCATCAGCCTTTTCCTGAAAGCCTTCCATTACTTCATCGAAGAAAGGATTTTGTTTGCTGAATAAAATAATACCAATTAAATATTTCTTTTTTTGTGCGGCGAGAGCCATTCCGGCCTTATTAGGTTTATAGTCAAGCTCTTTGATAATTGCACGGATTCTTTCTTCTGTTTCGGCACATACTGCACCACGGTTATTTAGCACTCTGTCTACCGTGCCTCTGGATACGCCGGCTCGTTCGGCGATTTCTTTTATGGTTGCCATATTGTAATCCCCTTATGATTTGCATGAATGCATATAGGATGAAAAAGTGTTTTGTTATCAATATACGTGCTTTGCGTGCACGCACACGCTATATGTTTATCTTATCACTGAGAACACAAAAAAACCATCCAAATATGAGTCGCAAATTCCGTGAAAAACTACCAAAAATAATTTTGATGTATGAAAAAGGATTGAACTTCTCTTTTTAAAGGAGTAATATAGGTATTACAACGGAGCGTGCACGTGCACGCTAATAAACAGGAGGGCACGAAATGTTATACATTGGCGTAGATTTAGGTACATCAGCAGTTAAACTTTTGTTGATGGATGAAACAGGTAAAATTCATAAAATTGTATCAAAAGAATATCCTCTGTATTTCCCGAATCCGGGTTGGTCTGAACAGAAACCGGAAGACTGGTGGGAACAGAGCATGGCAGGTTTGAAAGAACTCATTTCTGAATGTGATAAAAGCCAGGTAGCAGGTATCAGCTTTGGTGGACAGATGCATGGTCTTGTTGTACTGGATAAGGATGACAACGTTATCCGTCCTGCACTTCTTTGGAATGATGGCCGTACATACGAAGAATGTGATTATTTAAACAACGTAATCGGAAAAGACAAATTATCCGAATACACAGCTAATATTTCCTTCACAGGATTTACAGCACCAAAGATTCTTTGGATTAAAAATAAAGAACCTGAAAATTTTGCAAAGATTGCAAAAATTATGTTACCAAAGGACTACCTTGCATATAAATTATCAGGAGTTCATTGTACAGACGTATCTGATGCATCCGGTATGCTTCTCTTTGATGTAAAGAACAGATGCTGGTCCAAAGAAATGATGGAAATCTGTGACGTAAAAGAAGAACAGCTTGCAAAAGTTTATGAATCTTATGAAGCAGTTGGTACATTAAAACCTGAAATAGCAGCAGAGCTTGGATTATCTGAAAACGTTAAAATCGTAGCAGGTGCAGGCGACAACGCGGCAGCAGCAGTTGGTACAGGTACAGTTGGTGACGGAAGATGTAACATCTCTCTCGGTACAAGCGGAACAATCTTTATTTCTTCTAAAGAATTTGGCGTAGATAAATATAATGCACTTCATTCCTTTGCACATGCAGACGGAAGCTATCATTTAATGGGCTGTATGCTTAGTGCAGCATCCTGTAACAAATGGTGGATGGAAGATATCATGAAAGCTACTGACTTCGCAGGTGAACAGGCAGCTATTGAAAAACTTGGTGAAAACCATGTATATTATCTGCCATACCTTATGGGTGAACGTTCTCCTCATAACAATCCAAATGCAAGAGCTACTTTCATCGGTATGACAATGGATACAACAAGAGCTGATATGTATCAGGCAGTATTGGAAGGTGTTGCATTTGCACTCCGTGATTCCTTCGAAGTAGCGAAATCTCTTGGTATCAATATCGAAAGAACAAAAATCTGTGGTGGTGGTGCAAAGAGCCCATTATGGAAGAAGATGATTGCGAACATCCTTGGTATTAAAGTTGATGTTATCGAAAGTGAAGAAGGTCCTGGCTACGGCGGAGCAATGCTGGCAGCAGTAGCGTGTGGCGAATTTGCTTCCGTTGAAGAAGCGGCAGAAAAGCTTGTTAAAGTAGTAGATACAGTTGAACCGGATCCGGAACTTGTAGCAAAATATGAAGCAAGATACCAGCAGTTCAAGGAAATCTATCCGGCCTGCAAACCATTATTTGAAATTATTAAATAAAATATAAAAAGGAGAGAATGTACTATGGTAATCAAAAGCGTAACAGATGCAGCTTTCCGTAAATACGGACGTGTTATTTCAGAAATCGATTTTTCTGAATTAGTTGCAAAAATGGATGAAACTCCATTACCGGATGATGTTGCTTATGAACCATCCGTAGAAATCTTAGAAAACCTTGCAATCAAGGAAAAACTTCAGACAGTTTGTTTTGGCGAATTACCAATTCAGGTGGGTTACTGCAACGGACACAATCATTTATTAAATGCAGTAGAATATCACCGCAGTTCTGAAATCAATGTGGCTGCAACAGATGCTATTTTCTTATTAGGTCTGCAGCAGGACATTACAGATGACTTTACATATGACACAGCTAAAATTGAAGCTTTCCAGTGTCCAAAAGGAACAGCAGTTGAATTTTATGCTACAACACTTCACTATGCTCCATGTAGCGTAGGCGACAATGGATTTAAAGTATCTGTTGTACTTCCAAAAGATACAAACCTTCCATTAGATGAAAAACATGCAGGTTGTGAAGATGCTCTTATTACAGCAAAGAACAAATGGCTCATCGGTCATGCTGAAGGCGGTCTTGAACCTGGAACACACATCGGATTAATCGGTGAAAATATTTCTGTATAAGAAATACCGATTACAATAAATAAGATTAAAAAAGAGTGTGGAAACACATATTTTTAAGGAGGAAAAACACATGATTAACATTCCAAAAATCAAATTAGGTATCGTGGCAGTAAGCCGTGACTGTTTCCCAGAAAGCCTTTCTGTAAACAGAAGAAAAGCATTAGTAGAAGCTTACAAAGCTAAATATGATGCAGAAGACATTTATGAATGTCCAATTTGTATCGTTGAAAGCGAAATCCATATGGTACAGGCTTTAGAAGATATCAAAGCAGCAGGCTGTAACGCTCTTTGCGTATACCTTGGTAACTTCGGTCCTGAAATTTCCGAAACATTACTTGCTAAACACTTTGAAGGTCCTAAGATGTTCATTGCAGCAGCAGAAGAAAGCCAGGCTGACTTAATGGACGGACGTGGTGATGCTTACTGCGGTATGTTAAATGCAAGCTACAACTTAAAACTTCGTAATACAGGCGCATACATCCCAGAATATCCGGTTGGTGATGCAGAAGCTTGTGCAGACATGATGAACGAATTCTTACCAATCGCTCGTGCAATCGAAGGTCTCTCTAACCTTAAGATTATCAGCTTTGGTCCAAGACCACTTAACTTCTTAGCTTGTAATGCACCTATCAAACAGTTATACAACTTAGGTGTTGAAATTGAAGAAAACTCTGAACTTGACCTGTTCGAAGCTTTCAACGCTCATGCAAATGATGAACGTATTCCTGCAAAGGTTAAAGAAATGGAAGAAGAACTTGGCGCAGGCAACAAGAAACCTGAAGTTCTTGCAAAACTTGCTCAGTATGAACTTACATTACTTGACTGGGTTGAAGCTCACAAAGGTTACAGAAAATATGTTGCAATCGCTGGTAAATGCTGGCCTGCATTCCAGACACAGTTCGGTTTCGTACCTTGCTACGTTAACAGCCGTTTAACAGGTATGGGTATCCCTGTATCTTGTGAAGTAGATATTTATGGTTGCTTAAGCGAGTTCATCGGTACATGCATTACAGAAGATGCTGTTACATTACTTGACATCAACAACTCTGTACCAGCAGATATGTACAAAGAAGCTATCGAAGGCAAATTCGATTATACACACAAAGATACATTCATGGGCTTCCACTGTGGTAATACATGCTCCAGCAAACTTGCATTCCATGAAATGAAATACCAGAAGATTATGGCTAGAAACCTTCCTGTAGAAGTTACACAGGGAACTCTTGAAGGCGATATCGCTCCTGGCGACATCACATTCTTCCGTCTTCAGTCTACAGCAGACTGCAAGCTTACAGCTTATGTAGCACAGGGTGAAGTTCTTCCGGTTGCTTCTAAATCTTTCGGTGCTATCGGTGTATTTGCTATCAAAGAAATGGGCAGATTCTATCGTCACGTATTAATTGAAAAAGGATATCCACACCACGGTGCAGTTGCATTTGGTCACTTTGGAAAAGCTTTATTTGAAGTATTCAAATACATCGGTGTTCCAATGGCAGACTTAAATTACAACCAGCCAAAGAGCGTTCCATATCCAACAGAGAATCCATTCTAATATAGAGTTTAAAAATTCTCATTCATAATTCGGGCCGCGTCTCATGTATTTGCATGAGATGCGGCTCGGTGTTATTATAGGAGTACGAATGTCGCAAGAGGTTCGTGATTATGAAAATATAAAAGTGATGAGTATATTGTATGAGTGATTACATAGAAAAAACGAACATTCCGGAAGAAACAAAAACAAGAGCACCAAAAACGGCCTTTCACATTATGCTGACAGGTCTTACTGTCATGGTATTGGTGGCGGTATTAAGTGCGATTATCTTTTCTATCATAATGCTACGTTTTAATGGAACTTCGGAAACAAAATCTTATGAAAAGCTGGATAAGCATTATGTGTTTATTACAGATGATACAGAAAAAGAATTTTGGGATCAGGTGTATGCAGGAGCACAGGAACAGGCTGAGCTTACGAATGTGTATGTAGAACGTTTGGCAGATAATTTGTCAGGGGAATATTCTACAAAGGAGCTTCTTCGCGTAGCAATTAATTCTTCTGTGGATGGAATTATTTTCTGTGGAAATGATGATAAAGAAACGGTAGAGCTGATTGATAAAGCGGTAGAAAATGGTATTTTCGTAGTAACGCTTCGTCAGGATATCGACGATTCCGACAGACAGTGTTTCGTTGGAATGAACAGTTATGATTTAGGTATCGAATATGGAAAACAGATTTTGAAGGCATTGCAGCCAAGGACGAAATTAAAGCATAAAATCTGTATTTTGATGGAAGAGACTACAACGGAGTCCCGTCAGAATATTATTATGCTGGCAATTCAGGAAGTGTTGTCAGCACAGTGGGAAGAATCCCTGATGCCGGAGATAGAAATCAAGAAAATCCGGATGGATGATGCGTTTTCAGCGGAAGAAGCCATCAGAGATGTTTTTATGGATGAAGATAATCTGCCGGATGTTATGGTATGTATGAACAGTATTTATACGCAGTGTACCTATCAGGCAGCAGTTGACTATAACCAGGTAGGAGATGTAAAAATTATCGGCTACTATTCCACAGACGATATGTTAGAGGCTATTCAGAAGCAGATTGTTTATTCTGCAATCAGGGTAGAGACAGAGGAAATGGGGCGTTCTTGTATTAAAGCGCTTAAAGAATATGAAGAAACAGGCTATACGAACTCTTATGTACCTGTAAATACAATGGTAATAGGAAAATCGGAAGCAGGAAGGATGTTAAATGAAAAGGCAGAAAACGAAGGCGCTGGAAACTAGATGGAACAATGCGTCAATGCAGATGAAACTGACGATTTCATTTACCTTTACGCTTGTTATCATATTAGTAATGAACATTTTCATGTATATGAATGTCAATACATTGACAGCCAGAGTCGAGGCAGTATACGCCAGTAACGTAAACTTAAATGAATTGTCAGAGGCTCTTGCCAAAGTGCAGGAAGCGACGAAAAATTATTTGGATACAAAGAGCTCGGATGCGTTAAATGCATATTATAGGGCAGACCAGGATTATCGGAATTTATTATCAGATTTGAATACGGGAACGACTAATAATCAGTTGGAAATCATGGAGAAAAATATCCGTGCACAATCCGAAACATACTTGGAAACAGTATATGAAACAATACAGGCGAAACGTGGTCGAAATGTTGAAAAGTATAAAACACATTATGATGACGCGACAGTAATTTATCAGGATATCCAAAATTGTATTTATTCTTTAAATAATGAACAGTTTAAGAGTAACTCCATGACATATACGCTGTTATTATCATCACTAAGGTACATGGAGGTAATCAGTACAATTATTTTAATCTCGATTGGTTGCATCAATCTTATTATGATTTTCATGCTGACACGAAGTATGACAAAACCACTTATGAAACTTTCTATTGCGGCAAACGAAGTGGCAGCAGGTAATTTTGATGTAGAAATTACGGATACGGGAACAAGTGACGAGATTGGTGTTGTATCAAAGGCATTCCAAAAGATGGTTGCCAGTATCCAGACTTATATTTTGGAAATCCGTAACAGTATGGAGCGTGAAAGTGAGTTGAAGCAGAAAGAGCTGACGATGACGAACCGTATGAGGGAAGCGGAGCTTATGACACTTCAGGCACAGATTAATCCGCACTTTTTGTTTAATACGTTGAATGCAGGTGCACAGCTTGCCATGATGGAAGGTGCTGATAAGACCACAGAGTTTATTGAAAACATGGCGGACTTTTTCAGATACAACATTAAGAAAATGAATCAGGATGCAACAATAGAAGAAGAGGTGCGCCTGGTAGATAACTACATTTACATTTTAAATGTTCGATTTACAGGAGAGATTCATTATTCTAAAGATGTGGATGAGAGCATATTGGATGTAAAGATTCCGAGTATGATTTTACAGCCGATTGTGGAAAATGCAGTAAATTACGGTATCCGTAATATTGATTGGGAAGGACATATTGAACTGAACGTATATTGTAAGGATGGTTTCGCATATATTTCAATATGGGACAACGGTGCCGGAATGACGCAGGAGAAAATCTATCAGATTTTGCATGGCGAATTAAAGCAGGTGGATTTGAAATCTAATTCAAACGGTATTGGAATGGGTAATGTAATCGAACGCTTGAAGCTTTATACCGGACGAGAAGATGTCATGGAAATCAAGAGTGAGGGCTTAGGAAAAGGAACAGAATTCATTATTAAAGTTCCGATTCACAGATAAGGAAAAGATATGTATAGAATATTATTAGCAGATGATGAAGGCATCGTAACGAATTCGCTGTCATTTATTATTGAAAAAAATTTTGAAGGACAATACGAAATAGAAATAGCAAAATCAGGGCGTGCAGCGATTGAAGCGGCAGAGCATTTCAGACCGGATATTGTTTTTATGGATATTCAGATGCCGGGCATTAACGGAATCGAAGCGATGCGCGAAATCCGTAAATTTGCACCATCAGTTATATTTGTGGTATTAACGGCATATGACAAATTTGATTATGCAAAAGAAGCCATTGGCCTGGGAGTATTCGAATATTTGAATAAACCTGTAAATCAAAAAGTGGTAGTAGATGTGATTACTCGCGCCATGAAAGAATTGGATATGCGTAGGGAAAAACGTAAAAATGATTTGCAGGTTATGGAGCGTCTTGAGACGGTTATTCCGGTCATTGAAAATGGATTTATCTATTCCATTTTGTTTCAGGAACATTTCGATGAAGATATTGAAAACTACAAAAATCTTTTGGGAATCGAGACACCGTATGGTTATATGATGGGTGTTGTATTTGGTGACGTGCAACAGGGTAACTATATGACCAATGCAGTAGGAGCCAGTGTGCAGGCACAGACACAGCATTATTCCAAAGTAAGAGAAATTTTAAAGGCAACATTTCCGGAATGTATCGTGGGAAATGTCAGTGCAAATAAGATTCCGGTATTTATGCCGGCAATGGAACAGCGTATGGAGTACAATGACCGAATTGAAATGATTGAAAAATCCCGTAC